>CAYWBG010000091.1:0-9481 GCA_964456005.1 uncultured Halomonas sp. | reverse complement strand
CCGGCCACCAATACTACCAGCGTCAGCGGAATGGCAACCCAGCGCACCACCCCTCGCCATAGGGCAAAACCCGCAGGGCCGACCCTAAGGGCCTGCCGCGCCGCCGCCTCAGGCATCACCCAGGCGGCGAAGATGGCAATCAACAGTCCCCCCAGGGGCAGGAAGATTTCCGGCGGAATGGTGCTGACCAGCTCGAAGGCGTTCATCCCGAACAGCGGCCGCCACTCGGCCAGGGTCGAGAAGGAGAGCACCGTGAGCAGACCCATCAGCCACACGGCGAGCCCCACGGCGGCAGCCGCTTGACCGCGCCTCAACCCCAGCCCCTGCAGGGACGCGACCATGGGCTCGGCCAGGTTGATCGACGACGTCCAGGTAGCCAGCAGCAGCAGTAGGAAGAAGGTGCTGAGCCACAGCGCCCCCCAGGGCAGTTGGGCGAAGGCGATGGGCAGGGTGACGAACATCAGCCCAGGTCCCTCGCTGGGGTCCATGCCCTGGGTGAACACCACCGAAAAGATAGCGATGCCGGCCAGCAGCGCCACCGAGACGTCGAGCACCGCCACGGCACCGGCAGCCCGAGGCAGGCTCTGCTGGTCCGGCATGTAGGCACCATAGGCCATCAGCGCGCAGGCCCCCACCGCCAGGGTGAAGAAGGCATGCCCCATGGCGTGCATCACCACCAGCGGCGTCACTGCGGAGACATCGGGCATGAACAGCCAGGCCAGCGCCGGGCCGAAGCCCTCGGTGGTGGCGGCATAGCCGGCCAGCAGCACCAGCAGCAGGTAGAGCATCGGCATCAGTAGGTTGTTGAGCCGCTCCAGCCCCTTGGCCACCCCCGCCGCCACCACTAGCATGGTCATGATCAGGAAGAGGCTATGGTTGAAGGCCATCCGTCCCGGGTCGGCCAGGAAGGCGTCGAAACCCGCGCCAACCTCGCCGGGGGCAGCGCCGATGAAGCCTCCATTGATGGAAGTGATCAGAAACTCGATGGACCAGCCCGAGACGACCGAGTAGAAGGAGAGGATGCAGAACACGGTAAAGGCACCGAACAGCCCCAACCACCGCCAGTGTCGGCTGGCGCCCGCCTGGGCGGCCAGGTGTCCCAGCGACTGCACCGGGCTCCGCCGGCCGGCGCGGCCCACCATGATCTCCGCCATCATCACCGGCAGGCCGAGCAGCAGGACGAAGGTAATATAGAGAAGCAGGAAGGCGGCGCCGCCGTTCTCGCCGGTGATGTAGGGAAAGCGCCAGATGTTGCCCAGCCCCACGGCAGCGCCGGTCACCGCCAGGATAAAGGCGCGCCGCGTGCTCCACCGCTCCAGGGTCTCGTTCATCGTCAGCCTCCTGCCGGGCCATCGCAAAAGGCGGCAAGCCTAGCAGGCCCCCTCGTCTCGGCCAAACGCCGTGCCGACCCGCAACATTGAAACCCTCACCGACTGCCCGCATCTAATCCCCATTCAACAGCTTGACTCCGACTCTCTGACCCCGAGGTACGCATGCCTGCCAACCCGCTGCTCGCCCCCCACCAGCTTCCCCCCTTCGCCGAGATCCAGCCCGAGCATGTGGTTCCAGCCATCGAGGAGCTGATCGAGCGCAACCGCCGCGCCACCCAGGAACTCGTCGAACAGGCCGAGCGCGAATCGCCCAGCTGGGAGAGCCTGGCCGCCCCCCTGGAGTCCCTCAACGACGAGCTCTCCCGCGCCTGGTCGCCGGTCTCCCACCTCAACGGCACCATGAACCGCCCCGAGCTGCGCGAGGCCTATCAGGCCTGCCTGGGCAAGCTTTCCGAATACAGCACCTGGCTGGGTCAGCACGAGGGCCTGTTTCATGCCTGGCAGGCCCTGAAAGAGGGTCCCGCCTGGAACGGGCTGGACGAGGGTCAGCGCCGCGCAGTGGACAATACCCTCCGCGACTTTCACCTCGCCGGGGTCGATCTGCCGGAGGCGAAGAAACGCCGCTACGGTGAGATCAAGTCGCGCCTATCCGAACTCGGCAGCACCTTCTCCAATCAGCTTCTCGATGCCACCCAAGCCTGGCATCTCGACCTCGCCGACGAGACGCGGCTGGCCGGTCTGCCGGAGAGCGCGCTCGCCGCTCTGCGCGCCAATGCCCAGGCCAAGGGGCAATCCGGCTACCGCATTACCCTAGACTTCCCCAGCTTCTTCCCGGTGGTCACCTATGCCGACGACCGCGAGCTACGTCGCGAGGTCTATACCGCCTTCGTCACTCGCGCCTCCGACCAGGGCCCACACGCCGGGCAGTACGACAATGCTCCCATCATGGAAGAGACCCTGGCCCTGCGCCACGAGCTCGCGGAGCTACTGGGCTTCGCCACCTATGCCGACTACTCCTTGACCACCAAGATGGCCGAATCCCCCCGCCAGGTACTCGACTTTCTCGAGGACCTGGCACGGCGTGCCGTGCCTCAGGCACGGGAAGAGTACCGGGAGCTCGAGGCGTACGCCCGTGAGGCGTTGGGCATGAACGAGCTGGCACCCTGGGATGTGGGCTACGCCAGCGAGAAGCTCCGCGAAGCCCGCCACGCCATCTCCCAGGAGCAGCTGCGACCCTACTTTCCCGCCCCCCGGGTGGTGGACGGCCTCTTCCAGGTAGTGGAGCGCCTGTTCGGCGTCGTTTTCGAGGAGGATGACGAGGCCCCCCGCTATCACAAGGACCTGCGATTCTTCCGCATCCTGGAGGACGGCGAGCCCATCGCCGGCTTCTACCTTGACCTCTACGCACGGGAGGGCAAGCGCGGCGGCGCTTGGATGGACGAATGCCGGGTGCGTCGCCTGGAGGGTGACACCCTGCAGCTGCCGGTGGCCTACCTGACCTGCAACTTCACCCGCCCGGTGGGCAGCCAACCGGCGCTGCTCACCCACGACGAGGTCACCACCCTCTTCCACGAGTTCGGCCACGGCCTGCACCATATGCTGACCCGACAGACCATCGCGGATATTTCGGGCATCAACGGGGTGGCCTGGGACGCCGTGGAGCTGCCCAGCCAGTTCATGGAGAACTTCTGCTGGGAGCGCGAGGGGCTCGACCTGATTGCCGGCCACGTCGACAGCGGCGAGCCGCTTCCCGGTGAGCTTCTCAGCAAGCTGCAGGCGGCCAGGAACTTCCAGTCCGCCATGGATATGGTTCGCCAGCTGGAGTTCTCGCTTTTCGACCTGCGCCTGCACCACGAGCTCACCGCTCCCGCTGCAGCGGACGTCCAGGCGCTGCTCGATGAGGTCCGCGACGGCGTATCGGTACTGCCCAGGACGGCGTTCAACCGCTTCCAGAACGGTTTCGGCCACATCTTCGCCGGGGGCTATGCCGCAGGCTACTACAGCTACAAGTGGGCCGAGGTGCTCTCCGCCGACGCCTGGAGCGCCTTCGAGGAAGCGGGTATCTTCGACCCCGAGACCGGGCGGCGCTTCCGCGCCGAGATCCTCGAGCCGGGTGGCGCACGGGACGCCGTCGAGCTCTTCCGCGCCTTCCGCGGCCGCGAGCCCAGCGTGGAGCCACTGCTGCGCCACAGCGGCATCCGTGCTGCCTGATCCGATCATCCCGCCCCGGCCACCGCCGGGGCCCGACAGGAGCCATCATGGCCGTCCAGAAACGTTTTATCGCCGGCGCCATCTGCCCGCGCTGCGCCGAGATGGACCGCATCCGCAGCTGGGAGCAGCACGGCATCCGCTACCGTGAGTGCGTCAGCTGCGACTTCTTCGAGCAGCTACCCATCGAGGACGAGGCCGCGCCGGAGCTCACCACCCGCGTCAACCACCCTCGCGAGAAACAGGAACATCAGGAGGTCCAACCGGTCCGGATCCTGGATCCCAAGGGAAACTGAAGGTGACCCGCCAGGGAGCGGCAAGGGCACTGCTGTCGCGGCGTCACCAACTCGAAGGGCTGGGCCTGGCGGCAGCCGCCGCACTGCTGATGGCACGCCTGGACCTGGCGACCCTTGCCGCCGGGCTCGGGCTTTTCCTGTGGGGCATGACCCACCTGAGTGACGCCATAAAGCGCCTCTCCGGCGGCACCCTGGACCGCTGGCTGCATGCGGCCACCCGCCATCCGCTCCGCGCCATCGGCGTGGGCGCCGCCGCCACGGCGCTGGTGCAGTCCAGCTCCCTGGTCACCCTGCTCTCCCTTTCCTTCGTCGGCGCCGGGCTGGTGGCCCTGCCCGGCGCCATCGCCCTGCTGTTCGGCGCCAATCTGGGAACCACCACCGGCGCCTGGCTGATCGCCGGCTTCGGCCTGCGCTTCGATCTTGCCCAGTTCGCCATGCCCTTCCTGGCCCTGGGACTGCTCGGCTCCCGGATACTCAAGGACAGCCGCGCCGCAGCGGCCGGGGTGCTGCTGGGCATCGGCCTGCTGTTCCTGGGCATCGATTTCATGAAGCTGGGCTTCGAGGCCTGGCAGGACGGCCTTACCCTGGACGGCCTGGCCGGCGGCAGCGCCTGGCACTGGCCGCTATTCGTGCTGTTCGGCATCGTCGCCACGGTAGTCATGCAGTCCAGCCACGCCACCCTGCTGATCACCCTGGCGGCCCTGGCCGGCGGCCAGCTGCCCTATCTGCCGGCGCTGGCCGTCGCCATCGGCGCCAACGTCGGCACCACCGTCACCGCGGTGCTCGGAGCACTCGGCGCCGGCGTTGCCGCGCGCCGCCTGGCCGGCGCCCACGTGGTCTTCAACCTGGCCACTGCCGCCGTGGCCCTGGCCCTGCTGGTGCCGCTGGCCTGGCTCGTGGATGAGCTGGCCGCGCTGATCGGCCTGGCGGCGGACGCCTGGCCTCTCAAGCTGGCACTCTTCCATACCCTGTTCAACCTGCTCGGCGTGGTGCTGATGCTGCCGCTGATCCCGCGCCTCGCCGCGCGGCTGGAGCGGCTCTTTCCCGACCCCTCACGGATTCCCCCCGCCCAGGCCAGGTACCTCAACACCACCGCCCTGCAGCACGCCGATACCGCCCTGGCCGCCATGGAGCAGGAGTGCCAGCGGCTCAATCGCCGCGCCTATCACCTGCTCTGTTCGGCGATCCTGATGCCAAGTGCCGATGTCATCGGCCACCCGCCGTCCCGCGACACGGTCAAGGCTCATCTCGACCCGAGCGCCTGGCCCAAGGTCAACGCCCGCTACCATGAGCGGATCAAGCCGCTCATGGCGGAGATCCTGGCGTTCCATGCGCGGCTCGACATGCCGCTGACCGCCGCTCAGCAGGCCAGGCTCGAGACCCTCCATGCTCGCACCCTGCGCATGGTGGAGGCGGTACGCTTCGGCGAGGTGCTGCAGCGCAGCCTGTTACGCCATGCGGCGCCGTCCAGCCCCTTGCGCGAGGCCCATGACGATATTCGCCTGGCGCTGGCCCAGGGGCTCAACCGCCTGGCCGCCGACCCCGATTCGGCGGATATCACCTCGCCCATCGACGCGGTGCGTCAGCACTGGCAGCGGGCCATGGCCGAGCGGCTGCGCCAGCAGCGCCTCGACCCTTGGCTGGCCTCCTCGTTGATGAACGATCTGCATCAGGCCACTCGCCTGATGGGCGCCCTCACCCCCTCCTGAGGAACAGTGTGCGGATTTCCGCACAACCTGCTTCGCATAGCGTGCGACTTACCAGCCCAAGGCGCCTCATTTCGCTTCGACCATTGTCTAACTTAGTAGTCACAAGTCTTTGATAATAAATAAATCTCTTCGTACTGGCCCGGCGATTGCGCTTCATAACGTTGAATCGAGCACTAGCCCGCCGCCAGCGGGTCCCGGCTGAGCTGCCAGACTTAGGTGGCACTTACTCCGGGCCCCAAGCCGGGCTCATCAACGACAACATGCAATGGAGTCACGCCATGCGTCATCTTTCCACCAAGCTCCTCGCCGGCACCGTTGCCGGCTCCCTGCTGGTCGCCGCAGCCGCCGCCCAGGCCGACCGCAGCGACTGGCCGTCCAACTTCACCGTGGGCACCGCCAGCCAGGGCGGCACCTACTTCGTCTACGGTTCCGGCTGGGCCAACCTGATTGCCGACGAGCTGGATGTATCCGGCGGCGGCGAGGTGACCGGCGGCCCGACCCAGAACCTGGCGCTGGTGCATACCGGCGATATCGCCCTGGGCCTGACCACCATGGGACCGGCCGCCGAGGCCGCTGCCGGCCAGAGCCCGCTGGCGCCGGGTGTGCCCATGGACAACGTCTGTGCGCTCTTCCCCATGTATGAGACGCCGTTCTCAATCACCGCCCTCTCCAACAGCGGCATCACCAGCATCTCCGAGATTCCGGACGGCGCTCGCATTGGCTTCGGCCCATCGGCCTCCACCTCGGACACCTATTTCCCGGCGATCCTGGAAGAGCTGGGCGTCGACTTCCAGCGCCGTAACGGCGGCTGGACCGACCTGGGTGGCCAGCTCCAGGACGGCCTGCTCGACGTGATCGCCTTCGCCGCGGGCATCCCGATTCCCGCTGTTAGCCAGCTCGAGGTGCAGACCGACGTCAACATCATCGAATTCACCGAGGAGGAGCAGGCCCAGGTGCTCGAGGCCTTCCCGGTGGCGCCCTTCCAGATCCCCGCCAGCACCTATAACACTCTGGAAGAAGATGCTCGCGCCGTCTCCATGTGGAACTTCGCCATCGCCGGCTGCGATGTCTCCGAGAGCTTTGTCTACGAAGTGACCAAGCTCACCATGGAGAACAACGACAAGATGCGTAACGTGCACCGCTCCGCCGAGACCACCATTCCGGAGAACATCGTGCACAACACCGTGCTGCCCTTCCATCCGGGCGCGGTGCGCTGGTACGAAGAGAACGGCCACGAGATTCCCGATGATCTGAAGCTCTGATCGCGCCGTTCTGCCCAACTCCGCCCCGCGTCTTTCGGCGCGGGGCGGCCTGCTTGTCGTAATGATCCACACCCAAGGGTGTCCCCATGTCCCAACGTCCTGAATCCCGTGACGACGCCCCCGCCGATGACGATGTCCAGCCCATCGTCGCCGAGGGCGTCGACGAGACTCCCGTCGAGTCCAACCGTCGGCTCTTCGTCGGCTGGCAGTGGCTGCTGTTCGCCGCCTTGGCCGTCTCCTACTCGACCTTTCACCTGATCTCGCTCAACGTTTACCCCATGGAGACCTGGTCGTTCCGGATCGTGCACATCGCCGGTGCGCTGATTCTCGGCTACGGCCTCTATGCCGGCACGCGCTTCGCGGGCGAGGCTGGCGCCAAGCACTCACCCGCCTGGCTGGGCTGGATCAGCTATGCCCTGCTGATTCCGGCAGGCTATGCGCTCTTCCAAGTCTTCCGAATGAATCAGATGATCGGCGAGGGCGCCATGCGCATCGACCCGAGCCTCGAAGCCTGGCACTACGGCTACCCGCTGATCTTTGCTACCAGTGCCGCCATCCTGCTCTCCTGGGGCTATCGGGAGATACGCGCGAAGCTCTCGCCCCCCGACCTGGTGCTGATGGTCAGCGCCCTGGCAGTGGCCGGCTACCTGATCCTGATCTACGGCACCCCGCTGCGCGCCTCCACCGGCACCTCCTTCGCGCCTGTCGGCATTTCCTATGCCGCCCTGGCCGGCTCGCTGCTGATCCTCGAGCTGACCCGTCGCGTGGCCGGCCTGGCGCTGGTGGTCATCTCCGCGATATTCCTGCTTTACGTCTTCGCCGGCCCCTACCTGCCGGGCTTCCTGGGCTATCCGGGGCTGTCATTCAACCGCTTCTTCAGTCAGGTCTACACCGATGCGGGCATCCTTGGCCCGACGACCGCGGTCTCCTCGACCTATATCATCCTGTTCATCATCTTCGCCGCCTTCCTGCAGGCCTCCAAGGTGGGTGACTACTTCGTCAACTTCGCCTTCGCCGCCGCCGGTCGCGCTCGGGGCGGGCCGGCCAAGGTATCGATCTTCGCCTCGGGCCTGATGGGCATGATAAACGGCACCAGCGCCGGCAACGTCGTCTCCACCGGCTCGCTGACCATCCCGCTCATGAAGCGAGTGGGCTATCCCAGCAAGAGCGCCGGCGCCATCGAGGCCGCCGCCTCCACCGGCGGGCAGATCATGCCGCCGATCATGGGTGCCGGCGCCTTCATCATGGCCGAGATCACCGGCATCCCCTACACCGAGATCGCCGTGGCGGCGCTGATCCCCGCCATCCTCTACTTCCTCTCGGTCTACTGCATGGTGGACTTCGAGGCGGCCCGCAAGGGCATGCGCGGCATGCGCAAGGAGGAGATCCCGCTGTTCTCGAGGCTGGTCAAGCAGGTCTACCTCTTCGCGCCGATCATCATCCTGATCGCCGCCCTGTTCATGGGCTATTCGGTGATCCGCGCCGGCACCCTGGCCACCGCCTCGGCCGCCGTGGTGAGCTGGTTTTCGCCCAATAAGATGGGCATACCCGATATCCTCAAGGCGCTGCAGCTGGCCGGTACCATGGCCATCCAGATCATCGCCGTGTGCGCCTGCGCCGGCCTGATCGTCGGCGTGATTTCGCTGACCGGCGTCGGCGCTCGCTTCTCCTCGCTACTGCTCGGCCTGGCCGGCGTCAGCCAGCTTCTGGCGCTGTTCTTCGCCATGTGCATCTCGATACTGCTGGGCATGGGTATGCCGACCACCGCCGCCTACGCGGTGGCCGCCTCGGTGGTGGCACCCGGCCTGATCAATATCGGCATCCAGCCGCTGGTGGCCCACTTCTTCGTGTTCTACTTCGCGGTAGTCTCGGCGATAACGCCACCGGTGGCACTGGCCTCCTATGCCGCGGCGGGCATCTCCGGTGCCAATGCCATGGCCACCTCGGTGACCTCCTTCAAGGTCGGCCTCGCCGCCTTTATCGTGCCCTTCATGTTCTTCTACAGCCCGGCCATGCTGATGGAAGGCAGCGCCATGCAGATCCTGCGCGTGGCCGTCACCGCCACACTGGGCATCGTGCTGCTGGCGGGTACCGTGCAGGCGTGGTTCTTCGGCCCGGTGAAGGCATGGCAGCGACTGGTGATGTTTGTGGGCGCCATGTTCATGATCTACGGCGGCATCTACACCGACGTGGCTGGCCTGGCCATCGGCACCACCCTATTCCTCATGCAGCGAAAGCTGCACGGCAGCGGTGGTTCGACCCAGACCGCCTCCAGCGGCTGAACAGAAGGCTCCCGTTGATCGGGAGCCCTCGTGCTCGTCGGCAATACCCACGACAGCAACCCCAACCAGAGGGGCCCCGCCATGGCGGGGCCCCTCTTCGTCATACTGTCTCGAGCCGCCGGCGCGGCGCGGTCAGCCGACGATGTTGTCGAGGATCTTCAAGCTGGGAGTGGCCTGGTTGAGGGTGTAGAAGTGCAGGCCCGGCGCACCGCCATCGAGCAGACGCTGGCAGAGGCGCGAGTTAACCTCCTCGCCGAAGGCGGCGATGGATTCGCTGTCGTCACCGTAGGCCTCGAGCTGCTTGCGGATCCAGCGCGGGATCTCGGCGCCGCAGGCATCGGAGAAGCGCGCCAGCTTGGTATAGTTGGTGATCGGCATGATGCCCGGCACGAT
>CAYWBG010000090.1:0-9515 GCA_964456005.1 uncultured Halomonas sp. | reverse complement strand
ACGGCCCCACCGTGGGTGACCGGGTGCGCCTCGGCGACACCGAGCTGTGGATCGAAGTGGAGCGCGATGCCACCCACTACGGTGAGGAGGTGAAGTTCGGGGGTGGCAAGGTGATCCGCGACGGCATGGGCCAGAGCCAGCGCCATGATGCCACCGTAATGGACACCGTGATCACTAACGCGCTGATCCTCGACTGGTGGGGCATCGTCAAGGCCGATGTCGGGATCCAGGCTGGGCGCATTGCCGCCATCGGCAAGGCAGGCAATCCCGACACTCAACCCGACGTCGCGATCGTCATCGGCCCCGGCACCGAGATCATCGCCGGCGAGGGCAAGATCCTCACCGCCGGCGCCCTGGATGCCCATATCCACTTCATCTGCCCCCAACTGGTGGAGGAGGCGCTGATGAGCGGTATCACCACCATGCTGGGTGGCGGCACCGGGCCCGCCACCGGCACCAACGCGACCACCTGCACCCCGGGGGAGTGGCATATCGGCAAGATGCTCCAGGCGGTGGACGACTTGCCGATGAACATCGGCTTGCTGGGCAAGGGCAACGCCAGCCTGCCCGAGGCGCTCCAGGCCCAGCTCGAAGCCGGCGCCATGGGCCTCAAGCTGCATGAGGACTGGGGCACCACGCCGGCCGCCATCGATAACTGCCTGAGTGTGGCCGAGCGTTATGACGTCCAGATCGCCATCCACACCGACACCCTGAACGAGTCGGGCTTCGTGGAGGACACCCTGGCGGCCTTCAAGGAGCGCGGGATCCACACCTACCACACCGAGGGGGCAGGCGGCGGCCATGCGCCGGACATCATCACCGCCTGTTCGAAGCCCTATGTGCTGCCGTCCTCCACCAACCCGACGCGCCCCTACACGGTCAACACCATCGACGAGCATCTCGACATGCTGATGGTGTGTCACCACCTCGACCCGAACATTCCCGAGGACGTGGCCTTCGCCGATTCCCGCATCCGCCGCGAGACCATCGCCGCCGAGGACATCCTCCACGACCTGGGGGTGATCTCGATGATCGCCTCCGACTCTCAGGCCATGGGCCGGGTCGGCGAGTCGATCTGCCGCACCTGGCAGACCGCTCACAAGATGAAGGTGCAGCGTGGCCTGCTGCCCGAGGACGAGGCGCTCGGCGCCGACAACTTTCGAGCCAAGCGCTATATCGCCAAGGTCACCATCAATCCGGCCATCACCCACGGGGTCAGCCACCAGGTGGGCTCCGTGGAGGTGGGCAAGCTGGCCGATCTGGTGCTCTGGAAGCCGGCCTTCTTTGGCACCAAGCCCGCCATGATCATCAAGGGTGGGATGATCGCCGCCGCCCCCATGGGTGACCCCAACGCCTCGATCCCTACGCCCCAGCCGGTGCACTACCGAACCATGTTCGGTGCCCTGGGCCGCGCCGCCAGCCAGACGCGTCTGACCTTCGTCTGCCAGGCGGCGCTGGACGCCGGCATCAAGGAGCGGCTGGGACTCAATAGCGAACTCTCCGCGTGCCGCGATGTGCGCGGCGTGCGCAAGGGCGACATGAAGCTCAACGACGCCTGCCCCGAACTCAGCGTGGATCCGCAGACCTACGAGGTGCACTGCGATGGTGAGCTGTTGACCTGCGAGCCCGCCACCGAGCTGCCCCTGGCCCAGCGCTACCATTTATTTTGAGCGCCGAGCGCCAAGGATCTAGACCCAGCCAGGAGGCTGAACTGAACGGAGTTGAAACAATGCTGAGATTGACCGAACGCCTGGGACCCATCTCGGCGAGCCAGGCGGGAGATACCCTGACCTTACCCTTCGATCAGCGCGTGCTTGGCCGCCTCAAGGCGGTGAGCGATGCCGGGCGCGAGCTGGGCCTGTTCCTGGATCGCGGTCCAGTGTTGCGTGACGGCGAGGGGCTGCGCGCCGAGAGCGGTAAGGTGGTCCGCATCCGCGCCGCAGTGGAGCCGGTGGTCACCGCACGTGTCGCGGCCGGCCTGCCCATGGCGCGGCTCGCCTATCACCTGGGTAACCGCCATGTACAGTTGGCGCTGGGAGAGGATGCCCGGGGCGGTTTCGTGCGCTTTCCACCCGACCATGTGCTGGAGGAGCTGGCCGAACGGCTCGGCGCGAGCCTGGAGCGACATGAGGCCCCCTTCGACCCGGAGCCAGGCGCCTACCAGCAGACGGGCTCCCATTCTCACGCCCATGGCCTTTCACGCGACCACGACCCTCTTCACCATGATCATGCTCACTCCCATGCCCACTGAGGCCGCCATGACGTTGCCGGCGGCCGTGCCTGGCGATGACCTGGCCCTGCTCGGCCTGCTGCAGCTGGTGAGCCCGGCGCTACCCATCGGCGCCTTCGCCTTCTCTCAGGGACTGGAGAGCGCCTTCGAGCTTGACTGGGTTGCGGACGAAACAAGCCTCGGCGACTGGCTCGAGGGCGTGCTCGAGGATGGCCTGACCCGCTGCGAACTGCCTGCCCTGGCGCGCCTGCAGGCGGCCTGGTCGGCGAGCGACGGCGAGGCGGTGGCCGAGTGGGACCAGTGGCTCGCCGCCAACCGCGAGACGGCGGAACTCGCCGCCGAGGATGCCCGACTCGGGGCTTCGCTCTCGCGGCTGCTGGGTAGTCTCGAGCTGCTGCCGAATAGCGCTTCAAGTGAGGTGCCGGCGCTGCCGACGGGTGCCGGCTACGTCACTGTCTTCGCCTGGACGGCCCATGCCCGCGGCATACCCGTGCGCCAGGCGCTGCTCGGTTTCGGCTGGGCCTGGCTGGAGAACCAACTGGCCGTCGCCTGCAAGGCGTTGCCGCTGGGGCATACCGCTGCCCAGCGACTGGTGGAGCGGCTGCGGCCGGCGCTGGTGGCCGCGGTAGACGAGGCGCTTTCGCTTCCCGACGAGTCTCTAGGTCCGGCGCTGCCCGGCCTGGCGCTGGGCAGTGCCCTGCATGAGACACAGTATTCGCGGCTATTTCGAAGTTAGTGCGTAAAACCAGGAGGAAAGACCATGACCCATTGCCTGCGGATAGGCGTCGGTGGCCCGGTGGGCTCCGGCAAGACGGCCCTGCTCAAGCAGCTCTGCCTGGCCCTGCGTGACCACTACGATATCGCCGTGGTCACCAATGACATCTACACCCGCGAGGATGCCGACTTCCTGCTCAAGCACGAGGCGCTGGCCGCGGATCGCATCCTCGGCGTGGAGACCGGCGGTTGCCCCCACACCGCCATCCGCGAGGATGCCTCCATGAATCTGGCGGCCATCGACGAGCTTCACGAACGCCACCCGAGCCTCGAACTGGTGCTGGTGGAGTCCGGTGGCGACAACCTCTCGGCGACCTTCAGCCCCGAGCTCTCTGACCTGACCCTCTATGTGATCGACGTCTCCGCCGGCGACAAGATCCCGCGCAAGGGCGGGCCGGGGATCACCAAGTCGGACTTGCTGATCATCAACAAGATCGATATCGCCGAGCAGGTGCACGCCTCCCTCGAGGTCATGAAGCGCGACTCGAAGACCATGCGTGGCGAGCGCCCCTTCGTCTTCACCAACCTCTACGATGGCGTGGGGCTCGAGTCGATCATCGAGTTCATTCTCGACCGCGGCATGCTGCCCGAGCGCCGGCCACAGGTCGCGGCGTCCGCCTGACCTTGATCACCACCACTCGAAAACTCAGCGAGGAGACCGCCATCATGACCTTTCTCTCGACGCTTCACTCGACACGCGTCACGCGTGCCGCCACTCCCGTCCTGGTGCTATATGCCGGCACGGCGCTGGCCCATCCCGGCCACGGTGCCCCCGATGTGCATGCCCATACGGGGAATCCGCTGCTACTCCTGGCGGGGGCACTCGCCGTACTGGGCGTGACGGGGACGATTCTACTGGTACGCCGGACGCTGCGCCGCCGTCGATTGCTGGGCCAGCGCTGAAGCCCCACCTTGCAACGTTTGCGCCCGGCTTCGGCCGGGCGCGCTGCGTTGGGTGTGACCCTGCGGGCCGAGAGCCGCTATGCTGTCGTCCTGAACGCCAGGGGAGGCGCCACGGTGAGACTCTCGGCAGAGCAGGGAAGGACAGGGCAGGGGAGGCGACGCATGTGGCCATGGATTGTGATGGTGCTGCTGGTGGCCTGGGTTGCCACGGGCGTCTGGCAGCGCGTCAAGCCGCTGCCGGAGGGGGTCGGCGTGGCCTGGCCCGAGCGCCCCGTCGGTGAGGTACGCTTCCTGGCAGACGAGTCCTGGTACGACGCATCGGGCAAGCGACACCTGGAGCAGTCGATATTCGACGAGGTGCTGGCTCTGGTTGGCCAGGCCCGGCGCCTGGTGGTAGTGGACATGTTTCTCTTCAACGATTTCATCGGCGACGCCGACAGCGACGGGTTCCGCTCGCTCTCAAGTGAGCTGACCGAGGCCCTGATCAAGCAGAAGCGTCGCCATCCCGGGCTCGAGGCGGTGGTGATCACTGACCCGTTCAACACCCTCTACGGCGGGCTCGAACTCGCGCATTTCCAGGCGCTGCGAGAGGCCGACATTACACTGGTCGAGACTGACCTCAACCGCTTGCGTGCCTCCAACCCTCTCTGGTCGGGTGTCTGGCACCTGGGACCGAGGTGGTTAGGCAATTGCAAAGACGGGGGCTGGTTGCCCAACGCCCTGGGCCCGGGGAAGGTGACCCTGCGCAGCTACCTGGCGCTGCTCAATTTCAACGCCAACCATCGCAAGACTCTGGTGGTGGATCAGGCCGACGGCTGGGCGGGACTGGTCACCTCGGCCAACCCCCATGACGCCAGCAGCCTGCACGGCAATGTTGGCCTGCGCTTCGAGGGTGTGGCTGCCCTGGATCTTCTGGCCTCCGAGCATGCGGTGGCCGGTTGGTCTGGTGTATCCCTGCCGGCCCCCGAGCCCGGGCCAGCGCCTTCCGATGGCGAGGGTTTGCGGGCCCAAGTGCTTACCGAAGGCGCCATCCGTGATGCTCTGCTGGCGTCAATCGAGGCCAGCGGCGAGGGGGAGCGGCTGGATCTCGCTCTGTTCTACCTAGCCCACCGGGGGGTGATCGAGGCACTCAAGGCGGCCAGCGCCCGTGGCGTTGAAGTGCGCGCGCTGCTTGATCCGAATAGCGATGCCTTCGGGCTGGAGAAGGGGGGTATCCCCAATCGGCCGGTGGCACCTGAACTCGTCGAGGCCGGCATCGCGGTGCGCTGGTGTGTGACGCGGGGCGAGCAGTGCCACAGCAAGCTGCTGCTGCGACGCCCCGCCGGCAAGGGCATGGCGGAGCTGATCCTCGGCTCGGCCAATGCCACCCGGCGCAACCTCGACGACCTCAACCTGGAGACCAGCGTGCGACTGTCAGGACCCGCCACATCGCCAGCAATCGAGGATGCTCTAGCCTTCTTCGAGCGACGCTGGCAGAGCACTCCCGAGCGTACCACCAGCGAGCCCTTCGCGGCCTTTGATGACGCCACGACCTGGCAGCGACTTCGCTATCGGATCATGGAGGCCAGCGGGCTTTCGACGTTCTGATCCCTCGAAGTCTCTCCTCTCGCTGGGAGCATCTTTCGGGCCTTGACAGGTTAACGGCCCCCGGCCAGCTTGGAAGGGCGGATTCAACAGAGAGAGATTGCATGGACAAGCTGATGTTAGCCGTGAAGCTGATCATCACGGTGCTGGTACTGATCCTCATCGTGCAGAACATCTACTTGGTGGAGGTGCGTTTTCTCGCCTGGAGCCTGTCGCTGCCCCTGGCCCTGCTGCTGGTGGCGATCTATCTGCTGGGTATGGTCAGCGGCAAGGGCCTGCTGGGGCTGATCCGTCGGCTGCGCCGCAATGGCGAAGGCAGAGAGGGGCAACGCTGACGCTTATTCCAGAGGTAGTAAGGGCTACGGCATTAAACTTATCAGTATAGAGCCGTTGCTTCTCCTGGTGACGGTGTGACGCCAGCGTTGAGGATATGCTGTTGAGCCGGGTGGCCCCTATATTGTCAGCAACTTCCGAGCAAGGAATCTTGAACCAATGGATGTAGCAAACCTCAACGAACTCATCGTTTCCCGGGATATCGACGCTCAACATGACGCCGTCGTTTCCCTGGCACGAGACACCCTTGCCAGAACTAGCCGTCGGGATCTTCTCGATCGAGTCGCTCGCCTGGCCGGTGGTCTCCATCAGCAGGGCCTCGGACGCGGTGATCGGGTGGTGATCATGGCACCCAACAGCGTCGACTGGATCGTTTCGGCACTGGGCATACTGCATGCGGGCGGCGTGGTCGTGCCAGTCGATACCCAGATGCCCGGTGAGGATCTGGAACACGTCCTTGGTAACTGCGCGCCCGCAATGGTCTTCACGACGGCGGCATTGCGGTCGCGGCTCTCGACGCTACAGGAAGAGTTTGCCCTGTTTCTCTTCGATGACGATGAAGATGACACGGCGCTAAATCACGACTGGCACGCCTTGCTTGAGGCCGACCCGGTTGACGCCTGCGCCGAAGTGAACGACCTGGCCGCCATCTTCTATACCTCCGGTACCACCGGCCCTCCCAAGGGGGTGCCTCTGACGCACCACAACATAGGCAGTAACGTAGAGGCACTATGCACCCGTGATCTGGCTGACAGCAGCGATCGTGCGCTTGTGCCGCTGCCCTTCCACCACGTCTATCCCTTTACCGTGGGCCTTCTGATTCCTTTCACTCTTGGTGCCCCCATCATCGTGCCGTTCTCCCTGGTCGGTCCCCAGATCGTGCGCGCCCTGCGCGAGGGTGAGGCCACCGTGATGCTGGCCGTGCCACGTCTTTATGAAGCGATCTGGAGCGCCCTCCAACAGCGCGTGGCGGGTCGCGGTCGGATAGCGGCGACTCTCTTTTCCGTGATGTTGCGTGTTTCCATGGCGGTGCGACAGCGCCTGGGCTGGAACCTGGGCAAGCACCTCTTCGGTCGCCTTCATCAGCGCATAGCCCCGCAGCTGCGACTGATGGTGGCAGGGGGAGCCGCTCTGGACCCGGAGCTCGGACGCAGGCTACGGGGCCTTGGCTGGGACGTGGCGATCGGCTATGGACTCAGTGAGACGTCGCCGATCCTGACCATGAATCCTCCAGAGACGGTCAACCTGGAAAGCGTGGGCAAGGCGCTGCCCGGCGTGGAACTGGCGATCGACGACAAGGAGCGAGAAGGGCGTGGCGAAGTGCTGGCGCGCGGCCCCAATGTCTTCGATGGATACTGGCATCTGCCGGACAAGACGAGTAAGGCTCTCGACGACGAAGGCTGGTTCCATACCGGCGATATGGGCTCCTTGGACGAGCAGGGTCATCTCTTTCTGCATGGCAGGGCCTCGGCGATGATCGTGCTCTCTGGAGGCGAGAACGTCGATCCGGAGCGGGTCGAGAAGGCCCTCGAGGCATCTGACATGATTCGGGAGGCCGGGCTGCTCGAGCATGAGGACCGGCTTGCGGTCGTCGTCGTCCCGGCGCCCGAGATCCTGCGGGAGGTCACCGGCGATGCGCTGAGAAGCACCCTCGAGAAGGAGGTGAGCGACATCTCCGCGGAACTGCCGAGTTACCATCGGCCGAGTCGTGTTTGGGTGGCACTGGATCCGCTGCCGCGTACCCGCATGGGCAAGTTGCGTCGGCACAAGCTCGAGGAACGGCTCGAGCGCCTCGAGAAGGGAGACGAGGCCTCCGAGGCGGTAGCCGCGCCCATCTCCCCGGAAGACATGGCGCCCGAGGACCAGCAGCTCCTCTCTGATCCGGCCGCCGAGAGCACTTGGCGCTACCTGGCCCAACGTTTCGACGACATTCGCCTAACACCCGATAGCCACCTCTCCCTGGATCTGGGCATCGATTCATTGAGCTGGGTGGACCTGAGCCTGGCCCTGCAAGATCATGCTGGCATTGATCTGGAAGATTCGGCGATTGCCAGGGTGGAGACCGTGCGCGACCTGCTCAACGAGGCCACCGCCGTCTCGGGAAGCAGCGAAGGCGAGGGCGAGGATCTTGTGGAGGCGTTACGGGATCCCGGGGAACTGCTGGATGACAGCCAGCTCACGGCACTGAAGTCATCTGGGCGGATCCAGAAGATTGCGGGATGGTTGATCTGGGGGCTGGCGAGGTTGGTCAGCAGAGGATTGCTACGAGTCTCTGTCAGTGGTCAGTGGCCTGACGAGATGCCTTGCGTGATTGCGCCGCGACACCTGAGCGTACTCGATCCGCTGGCGCTGCTGCAGGTCATGGATCGTCGCCAGGCAGGCTCCCTCTACTGGGCCGGCTGGACAGGCATGCTCTTCACCGGGCCACTTCGTCGCTGGTTCAGCCGCACCGCCAGGATACTCCCCATTGATCCGGGTGCCGCGCCAAGGCGCAGTCTGCTGCTCGCCTCAGCCGCTCTTGACCGTGGCAATCAGCTCGTCTGGTTTCCCGAGGGGCGGCGCTCGCCGGATGGTCAGCTACAGCGATTTCGCCCCGGGATTGGGCTCTTGCTCAATGCCCAGCCAGTGCCGGTGGTGCCTGTCTGGATCGAGGGGACTCACGAGCTGATGCCGCCAGGACAGAGAATGCCACGCCGAGGGCGTGTCAAGGTGGTCATCGGTGAGCCCGTCGACCCCACGCAGTTGAAAGGGGACGAGCGAGAGCTCATCGAACAGCTCAGAGACGCGATGGTGGCGCTGGGGGAGAGAGCATCAAAGCGCTGAGTCACTCCACATGAGTGACGGCCTGGCGGCGAGGGTCGATGTGCCAGGGCAGCCCGAGCCTAGCATTGCGCTCCAGTTCGGCGATGACCTGGGCACCGAGCAGCACGATGATCGCTCCGACCTCCAAGCTAAGCAGCACCACGATCAGAGTGGCCAGCGACCCGTAGACGGCATTGACGAAGGAGATGTTGGCAAAGTAGTAGACCAGCAGCAGGCGAACCGCCTCCCACAGGAGGGCAGCGACCAGGCCGCCGATGATCGCCCGGCGCAGTGACACCCGCACCACAGGCAGCACCTTGTAGATGGCGCTGAACAACAGGAAGACACCCAGGAAGCTGGCCAGGTTGAGGACAGGCTCCGAGAGCCCGGCCATGGGCAACTCGCGACCGAACAGCGCCAGCCACATGGCATTGAGCGAACTGGCCAGGGTCACCAGCAGGGTCAGCGCCATCAAGCCCGCCCCCAGTACCACCATGAAGGCATAGGGCAGCAGTACCGAGACCCAGGCGCTGCGTCCCTGATGGTGGGTGTCCGGGGCGTGGAAGATGATGGCCAGGGCATCCTCCAACATGCGGAAGGCGAAGGAGCTGAACAGCAGCAGTATCGGGAACCCCAGGACGCCGATCACCTCTCGGGTATCGAGCAGGGCACGCACTGCCTCGAGCAGTACCTCCGCATGGGCCGGGGCCAGGTGCTGCGCCTGGATGTTCAGCACCCCCAGCAGGTGGGTCTCGTCCACCACCCGGGCCAGCAGCACCACCAGCAGTGCGAACAGCGGCACGATGGAAAGCAGGATGTTGTAGCCGACCCCGCCTGCCAGGAGTATGCCGCGGTTGCGCAGGAAGGCCTTGAACACCCGCCACAGGAA
>CAYWBG010000089.1:0-9554 GCA_964456005.1 uncultured Halomonas sp. | reverse complement strand
CTGCGCGCCCATGATCAGCGTCTACCCGCTGCTCGGCCAGACCTATGGCCAGGGCGAGGTGAGTGCCGCGGGGCTGATGGTCAGCACGCTGGCCTCCTTCGTGACGTTCAGCCTGATGACCTGGATGCTAACCCATTTCGGCCTGCTGCCGGTCTAGCCCGCCATCACCGCCTCCAGGGCGGCATGATAGCCTCGGCGGCCGAGGCCGGCGATCACCCCATCGGCGCGCAGCGAGACAAAGGAGTGGTGGCGAAAGCTCTCACGCTTGTGCACGTTGGAGAGGTGCACCTCGATGACGGTGCCGTCGAAGGCGTTGAGGGCATCGAGGATCGCCACCGAGGTATGCGTATAGGCCGCCGGGTTGATGATGATGGCGGCGGTGCCGTCCAGGCGCGCCGCCTGGATGGCATCGATCAGCTCCCCCTCGTGGTTGCTCTGGCGGCAGCTGATCTCCCAGCCCACCAGGGCTCCCTGTTCGTACAGACCGTTGTTGATGTCCTCGAGGGTCTCGTGACCGTAGATCTCCGGCTGGCGGGTGCCCAGCAGATTGAGGTTGGGGCCGTGCAGTACCAGTACCTTCTTCATCGGAAATCCTCTGTCAATCCTTGTCGATGCCGCCCTTGTCGGCTTCCCCCTGCGCCGGCTCCAGCAGCCGCTGCCAGGCCTCGATCACGACCCGACGGTGGTCCCGGAAGGCGTCGCTACGGCCCCGGGCGGGCTCCCGGGTCAGCGAGGCGCGGTGGGCGGCGCTGCGCAGGGCCAGGTAGGCGTCGCGCAAGCGCTGGCACTCCCGGGCCGGCAGGCGCTCGGTGGCCTCCAGGGTCTCGAGGAGGCGCATGTTATCGCTCCACTGCAGCAGCTCGGGCGTCTCATGACCCATGGAGAGCACCGCGAACTGGCAGAGGAACTCGATATCGACCATGCCGCCCGGGTCGTGCTTGAGGTCGAACTCCCCCTCCCCGCTCTTGCCGCCCAGGTGATCGCGCATCTTGTGACGCATCTTGACCACCTCCTCGCGCAACGCCTGGGTATCGCGCTCCCGGCCAAGCACCTCGCGGCGCACCTCCTCGAAGCCCTCTGCCAGGCGGGGATGACCCGCCACCACCCGAGTGCGTACCAGCGCCTGGTGCTCCCAGGTCCAGGCATCGCGGCGCTGATAGTCGGCGAAAGCGGCAAGGGAGGTGACCAGCAGTCCCGAGTTGCCGGAGGGCCGCAGGCGCATGTCGACTTCGTAGAGGGTGCCCGCCGGCGTCACCGCGGTAAGCAGATGGATGAGGCGCTGTCCCAGGCGGGAGAAGAAGACGCCGTTATCCAGAGGACGCTTGCCATCGGTACTGCCCTGGGTCGAGGCCTCGTGCAGGAAGACCAGGTCCAGGTCCGAGCCGTAGCCCAGCTCGATGCCGCCGAGCTTGCCGTAACCAACCACCAGGAAGTCAGGCTCAGTGCCGGCGCGGCTGCCATCAACCCGTTCGGGGAAGCCATGCTTGCGAGTCAGGTGCCTCCAGGCCATGCCCAGTACCGCCTCGAGAATCACTTCAGCGATGTAGGTGAGGTAGTCGCTCACCTTCATCAGGTGGCGAGTACCGGCAATGTCCGAGGCGGCGACATGCAGCGTCTGGGCGTGCTTGAAGACACGCAGTGCCTCGAGTTGCGCCTCTTCGTCCTCCTCGGGAAGCCGCGCCAGGGTCTGGCGTAGTTCGTCGGCCAGCCGCTCCTTGTCGGCCGGGGTGTAGAGGGTCTCCGGGGTCAGCAGTTCATCGAGCAGGATGGGATAGCGGGCCAGGTGCTCGGCGATCCAGGGGCTGGCGGCGCACAGCGTCATCAGGTGCCCCAGGGCGTCGGGGTTCTCGCGCAGCAGCGCCAGATAGGCGGTACGCCTCAGCACCGACTCGACCAGGGGCAGCACACGCTCCAGGGCCGTATCCGGCGCCTCGCTCTCGGCCACGGCATCGAGGAGCAGCGGCAAAAGCGCCTCGAGCCGCTCATAGCCGATGCGCTGCATAGCCTGCACCTGGCGAGAGTTGTGGAGGGCTCCCAGCCTGCGTAGCGCTTCCGAAGGGTCCTCGAAACCTGCCTCCTCCAGCAGCGGAATGCCCTCCTCCTCGTCCATCTCGCCACGCCACAGCGCCCGCCACTGTTCCAGGGGGATGCCGGCGGCAGTATCTGCCGCCGCCTCCTCGACTTCGTCCTCCGGATCGGCGATCACCGCATCGAAGTGCCGACGGACACGCGCACGCACCTCATCGAGGCGGGCCATGACCGCCGGCCAATCCTCCATGTCCAGGGCCAGGGCGACACGCTCGCGATCCAGGTCGTCGTCGGGCAGGCTCTGGGTCTGGCGATCCTCCAAGGCTTGCAGAATATGCTCGAGGTCGCGCAGGAAGGCGTAGTCGGGCGTCAACTCCTCGACCACTTCAACGGGCAGCAGGCCCACCGCCGGCAACCGTTCCAGCGCAGTCTTCAGGGATGTGACCTGCAGTTCGGTGTCGCGACCGCCGCGGATCAGCTGGAAGGCCTGGACCACGAACTCCACCTCCCGAATGCCGCCGGGGCCGAGCTTGATATTACCCTCCATCCCCTTGCGGCGGACCTCGCGGTTGATCATTCCCTTGAGCTCGCGCAGCGACTCGATGGCGCCGAAGTCGAGGTACTTGCGATACACGAAGGGACGCAGGCCGGCCAGCAGCTCACCGCCGGCGTCAAGGTCGCCGGCCACCGGCCGCGCCTTGAGCATGGCGTAGCGCTCCCACTCGCGCCCCTGATCCTGGTAGTAACTGGAGAGTGAGTTGAAGCTTCCCACCAGGGGGCCGCCGTCACCCAGGGGGCGCAGGCGCATGTCGACACGGAAGGCGAACCCGTCGGCGGTGACCGCATCCAGGGCCCCGATCAGGCGCTGCCCGAGCTTGGTGAAGTACTCCTGATGCTCGAGGGGCTTGCGTCCCCCCTCGGTCTCGCCGCTCTCGGGAAAGGCAAAGATCAAGTCGATATCCGAGGAGAGATTGAGCTCGCCGGCGCCGAGCTTGCCCATGCCCAGCACCACCAGGCGCTGCTCGCTGCCGTCACGACGCAGCGACGGTCGCCCCCAGCGTGGCGCCAGGAAATCTTCCAGCCAGGTGAGCGCTCCCTCCAGACAGGTCTCGGCCAGACGCGACACGACGGCCGCAGTCGTCCACATGTCGATGCCCTCGGGGCGAGTCAGGTCGCGCCACACGATGCCGGTCATCCGCGCGCGGCGAAAGCGGCGAATGGCGGCATGCATGGCGGCTTCATCCTCGGCCTCCTCGAGGCGCTCGGTGAGCCACTCGCGCAGGGTCTCGGCATCGGGGGTCTCATCGAGCTCACCGCTGGCATCCAGGTGCAGCAACCACTCCGGATAGCGAACAAGGGTCTCGACCACGAACTCGGAGATCGCCAGCACCCTTGCCAGTTGCTCTCGCCGAGCCTCCGAGAGCCCCAGCCAGTCCTCCAGAGGCGACTCCCGACCCGCCATGTCGGCAAGATTATCGGCCTGCTCCAGAGCCTCGGCGAGGCGCCCGTGTGCATGGCGAAGGGGCGCCTTGAGGGGCTCGGGAATATCGGTCAGCGGCAGGAAGTCATCGGGCAGTGCCATGGGCGTCTCGCATTCGGATTGACGAATGCCTCCAGCATAGCGAACCAGGGCGCCAGCGGCATCCGGCGCGGCCGATCAGCCCAGGAACTTCTGCCACGCCAGCAGGGCCCAGGTGAGCCCTGACAGAAACAGCGCCATCATCACCGCGGCGGAGCCGATGTCCTTGGCGCGCCCGGAAAGCTCATGATGCTCGGGGCCGATGCGATCCACCACGTTCTCGATGGCGCTGTTGAGCAGTTCCACGACCAGCACCAGTAGACAGCTGCCGACCAGCAGGATCCACTCCACCGGCCCCTGGCCGATCCACCAGGCCAGCGGCAGGAGCAGCACGCAGAGAATCAGTTCCTGACGGAAGGCCGACTCATGGAGCCAGGCGGCTCTGAGGCCCTTGAGGGAGTAGCGGGTGGAGTGGATCAGGTGGCGCCAGCCGGTATGTGCAGGTTTCATGAGGTGTCCTTAATTGGCCTCGATCATCCGCTCCAGGTCCATCGACAGCGGATCCAGCACCTCCGACCACGTCAGATAGGGCGTGCTTCCGGTGCCGTTGACCAGGGCGGTAAACACCCCCCAGCGGCCACTGCGGGTGCGAAAATAGCCGCTCACTGCGCGCACCGACACCGGCTGGTTGAGGGTGCCAGTCTTGAGCATCACCTGCTGCTGGAAGGCCGGGGGGCCGCGGCGGATGAAGCGCATCACACCGCTGTCAGGCGACTGCAGGGTGGCCACGAAGCTGGGAAACAGCGAGGCGCGATGGTAGAGGCTTTCCAGCAGCAGGTTGGCGCCCCGGGCCGAGATGCGACTCTCGGGGGTCAACCCGCTGCCGCTGAGCAGTGTCAGCGGGCCATGATCCGGGATTCCGGCGACGAACGACTCGATGGCCGCGCCACCCAGGCCCAGGTCGGCGCGGGGCGTCTCCACCAGGTTCAGGGCCAGCATGTCGGCCATGAAGTTGTTGGAGTAGTTCATCGTTCGCAGCAGCAGTTCCTGCAGGGGCTTGCCCTCCACCTCCGCCAAGGCTCGGGCCCCCGCGGGTGGCTCGGCCAGTGTGGTAGCCGCACCGCCGCTGACCGCGATGCCGGCCTGCTCAAGCATCGCCAGCAGGGTCGCTGCCGTTTGATCCGCCGGGTCGGAACTCGCTCGGTAGATGTCCCGCGGACGGGCGTTGGTGGAGATCTGGCCGCGGACTACCATCACGTCACGCCCCTCGCGCGTCACCCGCTCGGCATTGAGCTGGGTGCCGCTGTTGTCTGGCTTCGTCTCCACCCGGTTGTCGATCTCCACCAGGGTCGCCTGACTGTCACAGCTGGTGACACGAGCCGGCCGACCGGCGGAGCTAGAGGGGGCCACATTGATGCACCAGCTGCCGTAGTTGACACCCGCCGAGGAGAGCAGCGCGCTATAGGCGTTGGCCGACCGTTCACGGGCCTGGCAGCGATCGGTGGTGATGCACTCCACCGGGCCGAAGCGCCACTGGCTGACCAGCAACCGTCCCTCGACCTCGCGCACGCCGGCCTGATGGAGCCGCTGCACCAGCCGCCACAGCTCCTCGGTGGTCAGGGCCGGGTCGCCACCGCCGTCGAGAATCAGGTCACCCTGCAGCACACCCTGGTTGCTCGGGCGCACCTCGCTGACCAGGCGAGTAGTGAAGCGGTGCTGGGGCCCCCAGCGATCCAGCGCCGCCGCGGACAGGTAGGACTTGCTCACCGAGGCCGGAGAGAGTTGACGCTCCGGCTCGATGGCACCGAGCACCTGGCCGGCGTCGAGGAGTCGGGCCTCGGCACCGATCAGGAAGCCCTTGTCGCTCAGCCTGCCGAGTTCGGTGAACCCCGAGGCGAAAGCGGCCGGAGCCAGCAGAAGGGTCAGCAGGAGCGAGCGTTGCAGCAACATCAGAAACATGGGGAGTCCCGAAATTCATAGAGGAGACAGGGTAGAGCGGCTAGTGACCCGAGACCGATGAGAAGAGCTGAATCACTACCACCCCACCGATGATCATCGCCATGCCCAGCAGTGCCGGCAGATCGGGGCGCTGGCCGTAGACCACCAGCCCCACCAGGGCCACCAGCACGATGCCGAGCCCCGCCCAGACGGCGTAGGCGATGCCCACCGGGATGCTGCGCAGCACCAGTGACAGCAGGTAGAAGGCCAGCGCATAGCTTACCGCCACGACCACGCTGGGCCACAGCCGGGTGAACCCATCGGTGGCCTTGAGCGCGGTGGTTCCGACCACCTCGGCGACGATGGCCAGGGCCAGGTAGACGAATGGCATCAGTACTTTCCTTGAGCGGGAACCAGGGTGGCATCATGCGGTAGTTCGACCACCAGACGCCAGAGCGACTGGCCGCTGGCCTGGTATTTCGCCTCGAAGGGGGTGAGGCAAGCCTCGCCCGGCCGGTAGTGCTCCACCTTTGCCACCACCCCGGTAGCCTGCTCCACGGCCAGCGCAAACTCCTCCACGTAAAGGTGCCAGTTCGAGCGCAGTTCCAGCCGACCGCCCAGGGCCAGGATCACCGGGAACACCGGATGTCCCTGCCATCGCAGCTTCAGGTGGCCCGATTTGGGATAAGGGTTGGGATACAGAAGGTAGTGGCGGGCAGGCCGCCAGCCTGCGGCCAGTGCCAGGCGCCAGAAATCCACCAGGTCGGCACGCATCAGCAGGGCGTTGTCGGGCAGCGGACCGTGATCACGGGAAAGTCGACTCTCGCTGCGGTCAACGCCGATCAGCGCATGGTCGGGGAAACGGGACGCCAGGCGGCGGGTGGAGAGCCCCACGCCGCAGCCGGCGTCAAGGATCAGCGGCAACCCGGCCCGGTCGGCGAGCCAACCAGAAGCCTCTTCGAAGGCCGCCCGGGTATGCTCGGCCACGGGCTTGCGCAGCGGATGGGCCAGGGAGCGAGCCACCCGCCGCGCCAGTTCCTGGTGGGGGCCTAACTGGTTGGTATGGATGGCGCGCGAACTGGCTTGCATGACGGTCAACCGGTGGAGAGACTGGTACCCTATTCTACCAGCCCAAGGGCTCCCGGGTAGCGCCCCTCCCGACTGGCGTCGCATCGGCCCACGGCGTCCGCATGACGCCGCTGCAGGCCGAGTGCTATGATCCAAGGCCTGATACCCACTCGCAGACACCAACAGCACAACGAGGAACCCGGCTTGTCACATTTACCGGTGATCGTCGGCATGGGCGGCGTGAATCCCGCCGGCAGAACCTCGGGCCACCAGGCATTTCGCCGCAGCGTGCTCGACGCCCTTTCCGAAGACGACCAGGCGCGCACCCTACTCGGCCTGGCCGCCATGATGCGCCTGGCCAGCGGCCAGGAGAATGGCCGCTGGCAGGACGCCGCCGGCGAGCCCCTAGACGCGGCCACGATCGTCGACCGGACCCGCCAGCAGGTGCTGGATCACACCCTTGTCCGCCGAATCGAGGATCCCCGCTTCAATGACGAAGGCCTGCCGGCCAATCGCCGGGCCAGCCTCGAGCTGGACACGCCGCTGACCTTTCGCATCCGCCGGCGCCAACTGCCGGATGACTTGCCACCCACCTGGCAGGTGCGCGAATTGGACCGCAATCAGCTGGAGGTCACGGTGCCCCCCGGGCCCATGAACGTATTGCTGCCCGAAACCCGTCCGGCTCAGGTTCGTGCCGCCGGCCAGCTGCCCAGCGGCTTCGAGCCGAACCGGCTCTACCGCAGCGTGCACCACCCCCGGGGGCTGGCCATGGCGATCTTCGCGGCCAGCGACTGCCTGGGCGACAGCGGACTCTCCTGGGACACCCTGCGTGACCGGCTCGACCCCGACGAGGTCGCCGTCTATGCGGGCAACTCCATCGGTCAGCTCGATGACGAAGGCTGGGGTGGGCTGCTCAAGAGCTTTGTCTCCGGCAACCGGGCCACGTCCAAGCAGATGCCCCTGGGCTACGGACAGATGCCCGCCGACTTCCTCAACGCCTATGTGCTGGGCAGCGTCGGCGGTACCGGGGCGGCACTCGGCGCCTGCGCCAGCTTTCTCTACAACCTTCGACTGGGGGTGGATGACATTCAGGCCGGGCGCCGTCGGGTGGTGATGGTCGGCACCGCCGACGCTCCGGTAACGCCGGAGATCATCGAGGGGTTCCGCGCCATGGGCGCCCTGGCCGACGACGACAGCCTCAGGGCCCTCGACGCCCTAGAGTGCCTGACCGACGCCGACTACCAGCGCGCCTGCCGCCCCTTCGCCCGCAACTGCGGCTTCACCATCGCCGAATCCAGCCAGTTCGTGATGCTGATGGACGACAGCCTGGCGTTGGAGGTAGGCGCCGAGATATTGGGCAGCGTGCCCGCAGTCTTCGTCAACGCCGACGGCTGGAAGCGCTCCATCTCAGCTCCCGGCATCGGCAACTACATCACCCTGGGCAAGGCGGCCGCCTTCACCCGCGACCTGCTGGGCGACCGGGCCCTGCGCGAACGCACCTTCCTCCACGCCCACGGCACCAGCACCCCCAAGAACCGGGTGACCGAGTCTCATGTCTTCGATCTGGTGGCCCGCGCCTACGGCATCCGTGAGTGGCCGGTGGTGGCGGTCAAGGCCTTCGTCGGGCACTCCCAGGGAAGCTCCGCCGGCGACCAGATCGCCAGTGCCCTGGGCAGCTTCGCTCATGGTCTGCTGCCCGGCATCCCCACTCTGGATGCGGTAGCCGATGACGTTCATGCAGAGCGCCTGCGCTTTTCCCGGGAGCCGCTGCGCTTCGCTGCCGATGCCGCCCTTATTAACGCCAAGGGCTTTGGCGGCAACAACGCCACTGGCGTGGTGCTCTCACCGGCGGTGACCGAGCGTCTGCTGGTGCAGCGCCATGGCCGGGCCGCGGTGTCCGCCTGGCAGTCACACCGCGAGGCCACTCGCGAGTCCGCCACCGCCTACCGCCATCGTGCCGACCTCGGCCACTTCCAGGCCCGCTACCGCTTCGGCGAGGGCGTACTGGAAGGACCCGAGTTGGAGGTCAGCGACACCTCCATTCGCATCCCCGGTTTTGCTCGCCCGGTCTCGATGGCGGTGCACAACCCCTTCGGCCGACTCGAGGAGTGATCTCCATGAATACCGCCGTCTATCCCGGCACCTTCGACCCCATCACCAATGGCCACCTTGATCTGATCGAGCGTGCTGCCCGCCTCTTCGACCGCGTTGTGGTAGCCATTTCGGCCAGCCCCGGCAAGGGGCCGGCCCTGGATCTGGACACGCGCATCGCCCTGTCAAGGGAAGTGGTAGCCGGCCTGGACAACGTCGAGGTAGTCGGCTTCTCGGGGCTGATGACCGAGTTCATGAAGCAGCAGCAGGCACGCGTCCTTCTGCGGGGCCTGCGCGCGGTCTCGGATTTCGAGTACGAGCTACAGTTGGCCAACATGAACCGCGCCCAGATGCCGGAACTGGAGACCGTCTTCCTGACCCCGGAGGTCGAGAACTCCTACATCTCCTCCACCCTGGTCCGCGAGATCGCCAAGCTGGGTGGCGATGTCTCGAAACACGTACACCCCAGGGTCGCCGCAGCGCTGAAGAGCCGCTACAATACCTGACCAGTACGGTCGGGCTTTCCCGCCCCAGAGACTTCCGTGAGGTGACCCCATGGCCCTGATGATCACCGATGAGTGCATCAACTGCGACGTTTGCGAGCCCGAATGCCCCAATGGCGCGATCTCGCCCGGTGAGGAGATCTACGTCATCGATCCCAACCTGTGTACCGAGTGCGTGGGCCACTACGACGAACCCCAGTGCCAGCAGGTCTGCCCGGTGGACTGCATCCCCCTGGACCCGGAGCGCGAGGAGACCCGCGACGAGCTGATGGCCAAGTACCACGTCATTACCGCGGCCTGAGACCCGGGCTCCCGCCACACACAGGCTGAAACGCAGAACGCCCCGCTGTCTAGCGGGGCGTTCTGCGTTTCAGCCTGCCACGAAGGGAGGCAACACCCTACAACTC
>CAYWBG010000088.1:0-9965 GCA_964456005.1 uncultured Halomonas sp. | reverse complement strand
AGTGCGAGAAGAAGGCCGCCTCCACCGCCATGAGCCTGCTCTACCGCTACGTGGACCAGCCGCTGTTGCTGACCAAGATGAGCCAGCTGGCCCGGGAGGAACTGCTGCACTTCGAGCAGGTGGTCAAGCTGATGGAGGCCCGCGGCATTCCCTATCGCCATCTCAGCGCCTCACGCTACGCCGAAGGTCTCAGGCGCCATGTGCGACCCCAGGACCCCGAGCGGCTGACCGACATCCTGATCATCGGCGCTTTTATCGAAGCGCGCAGCTGCGAGCGCTTCGCGCGGCTGATCCCCTACCTCGACCCCGAGCTTGCCAAGTTCTATCTCACTCTGGTTAAGTCTGAGGGGCGCCACTACGAGGACTACCTGATGCTGGCCCGCCACCTGGCCGCATCCTCTATCGAGTCTCGTATTGCCTTCTTTGCCGATCGCGAAGCTGAGCTGGTGCAATCGCCTGACACGGCGTTTCGTTTTCACAGTGGTGTGCCGGGCTGATACCGGTGCCCATTCCGACGCAGGACCGACATGATGCGGGAAGCTTCCGACGTTGCCGTTACCCCGGAGCAGGATCAGCTGTCCCTCTTCGGCCATTTCTCGCTCACCCTCGGCGAGGATATGCTGACCCAGTTCAGCTACGACAAGGTGAAGGCGCTGCTGGTCTACCTGCTGCTGCACCACCAGCCGGTAAACCGCGCCAGCCTGGCTGAGCTGCTGTGGCCCGATCAGGGCCTCTCCTCGGGCCGCACC
This sequence comes from uncultured Halomonas sp., assembly GCA_964456005.1. Lineage (GTDB taxonomy): Bacteria > Pseudomonadota > Gammaproteobacteria > Pseudomonadales > Halomonadaceae > Halomonas. The sequence goes on along the minus strand of CAYWBG010000088.1, from coordinate 9,216 downwards.
AACCTGCGCCACGCCTTGCATTGCCTGCGCCAGTCGCTGGGCGAGCATGCCGAGAAGGTGCTGGTGGTGACCCGTCAGACCATCGCCTTCCGCCTCCCCGAGGGCTGGGCCTTCGATATTCAGGAAGTCAGGCGCCTGCTCGATGGCGAGCGCGACCTACCCACCCTGGCGCAGCTGCTGGAGGCCTATCAGGGCGATCTGGCCGAAGAGCTCCAGCTCAATAGCTGCGCCGAATTCCAGCGCTGGCTGGTGCAGGTGCGCAACGACTGGCGCCAGCAGGTGATCCGTTTCGCCGAGTCGGTGCTCGAGCAGCACGACAGCGTGCCCGACCGGCTGCTCCAGTCGCTGGTCAACCGCTTCTCCGGTTATGGCCCCTTCCACGAGCGACTGGTGCGCCAGCTCGCCGAACAGGGCCAGCTGGCCGCCGCCCATGAGCAGTACAACGCCTATCTCCAGCTGCTGGCCCTCTCCGGCCAGCAGCCCGAGCCGGCCTTCCTGCAACTGGCCCGCTACTGGTCCGACTCCCAGGCCGATGCCGGCCTCGGGGGGGTGGGCTTCTCGCGTACCCTGGCCGCGGACAGCTCGCCCCTGAGCGAGGAGGAGATCGAGCAGCGCCAGCTCTCGGTGATGGCCATTCGCCTGCGCCTCAAGGGCGACCTCTCCTCGCGTTCCGGCAGCCGTGCCTGTCTGATGCTGCAGTTCGAGCTGCTGCGCTGGCTGGAGGAGCAGTGCCACCACCTGGGTGGCTTCTGGCTGCCCGGTGCCACCGGCGGCCTGGGTCTGGCCTGCTTCGGTACCCATGGCCCCACCCACCAGCTCGCCGAACTGGTGGCCCTCTACGAACACTGCCGGCGCATGCTCCCCGAGGAGAGTGCTCGCCACTGGACCGGGGAGGGCGCACCGCCCCGAGTGGAACTCGTTGCCGGTCTCAACAGCGGCCGCGTGGTCTATCTGCCCGAGCGGCACCTGGTCGACCCGCTGGGCCAGGTGACCCAGGGCTCCCTGGAGCTGATGGCCGCCGCCGAGGGCAGCGAACTGGTGATCTCTCAGGAGGCCAGCCAGCACATGCCGCCCGCGCTCGACCTGCAGCCACGTCTCAGCTCGCGGCTGGTCGCCAGCGACGGCCGAGTGCGCCTGCGGGCGCTCGTTCTCGGGGCCAATGAAGGCGGTCGAGAGGCGTTGCCGCCCAGCCTTGTGGGTCGCGAGACCCAGCTTCGCACCCTGCGCGATGCGCTGGCCCGCGCCGGCATCGGCCTGCGTCAGAGCGTGCTGGTGCGAGGCCCCTCGGGCATGGGCAAGTCGGCGCTGATGGTCGGCTTCCGCCAGCTGGAGCAGAGCCGCGACGCCGCCATCTGCTGGCAACCCAACACGCGCCTCTCGGTGCAGGAGCCCTACGGCGTGGCCCGCAAGCTGCTGCGCTGGCGCCTGGGCGGGCGGTTCGACGCCGACTCGCTCAGCACGCTGTTGGCCGAGTTGGAGGCCCCGGCCCTGGACGAAGAGCGCACCCGGCTGCTGGAGGAGGCCCTGGGCGTCCGCGAACCTCGCGAAGTGGCGGTGCTCACCCAGAGCGGCGAAGCCGTGGAGCTGGTGGTGGCGCTGCTGCATCGCCTGATCATTCACATCGCGACCGAGCGCGTCCTGGTCGTGATGATCGATGACCTGCAGTGGCTCGACGAGCCCAGCTTCAAGGTGCTGGCCGGCCTGCAGGCGCGGCTGCCGATCAATTGCGCCTTCCTGCTGGTGGCCAGTCACCATGGCCGCGAGGCGCTGCCCGCCCGGCTGCACTGGGACCAGCAGATCTCCCTGAGCCGCCTCGATGCCACCCAATCATCGCGGCTGCTCTCCCAGCTTTCGCGGCGCTATCGCATCCACCTCAGTCCGCGTCTGCGCGGCCAGATCATTGAGCGCTGCGACGGCGTGCCGCTCTATCTGCAGGAGATCTGCCGGCGCGTCGACATGGATCGCCGCGAGGGGCGCAGCGTGCAGCTCGACGAGCTGCCCCACGGCTTGCTCGGCCTGCTGGCCAGTCGCATCGACCAGCTCGACACCGACCGCGAGGTCGCTCACCTGGCCGCCGTGCTGGGCCGGCGCTTCCGCTTCGACTTCCTGGCCGAGTGCAGCGGTTGGGAGAAGTCCCGCCTGAGCCAGGCCCTGGAGCAGATGCGCCGCCTGGAGATCATCGAACCCGTGGAAGGCGACGAGGAGGGTCGCGAGTTCCAGTTCACCCACCAGTTGCTGCAGGAAGCTGCCTACCTCTCCTGCCCGCGGGACGTGCGCACCACGATCCACCGCCAGGTGGTCGAACTGATCGAGGAGCACTTCCCGATCTGGATCAGCCGCCACCCCGGCGACTTCGCCACCCACCTGCGGCGCAGCGGCCACTACGCCCGCGGCGCCCGCTATTACGAGCTGGCCGCCCGCGAGGCGCTCAAGGTCAGCGCCAACCGCACCGCGTTGAAGATGGCCGACCTGGGGCTGGCCAGCCTTCGCCAGGTTGAAGGGCAGGGCGAGCGCGAGATCAGCCTGCTCACCGTGCGTGGCCAGGCCGCCTTCGCCCTGGAGGGGCACGGTTCGCCCACCGCCCATGAGAGCTTCGTGCGCGCCAGGGAGTTGCTGATTCAACTGGGCGGAGAGGAGGAAGAGACCGAGACCACCGACCTGGAGCAAGCCTTCCTGGTCAAGTGGGGCCTCTGGGTCGGGTGCAGTCAGCGCCACGCCCATGCCGACGCCTTCCATCTCGCCTCGCGCCTGGCCGGCCTGGCCGCCCGCCTGGACGACCCCCGCTACCGCCGGTTGGCCGAATACGCCCGGGCCAGCTGCGAGTACTGGGCCGGACGCATCCAGCGCGCCTACGATCACCTGGAGGAGATCAATCCCCTCGAGTCGCCGATGATGATCGAGTGGTTGCCGTTCTCCGACCACCCCCAGGTGTCCGCCGCCTGCTTCCAGGGCTGGGCGCTCTGCCTGCGTGGCGACTATCGGCGCGCCGAGACCCAGGTGGAATCCGCCATTCGCCTGGCCGAGCGCATCGGCCACCCCGGCAGCCTGGCCATGGCGCTGATGTACGCCGCCGCGCTCTACCGTCAGCTGGGCCATGTGCACCTGGCCGCCGCCCGCGCCGAGCGCGCCTTCGAGCTTACCGGCACCGCAGACCTGCACCTCTGGCAGATGGCCGCCCGCGCCGTGCTCGGCTGGCAGCGGGCGCTGGCCGGCGACCGCGACGGCCTGACCCGGGTCGAGACCGCCCAGGAGGAGCTCGCCGAACTCACCGGCCGTGACCGCTTCAGCCGTCCGTCACTATGGTACGTGGACGCCTGCATCGCCCTCGGCGAATTCGGTCGCGCCGAGGACTATCTTGACCAGACCCTGATGCTCGCCCGGGAGAAGACCACGCTGTTCGTGCCGGAGCTGGCGCTGAACCTGGTGTACGTGCGTCACCGCCTCGGCCAACCGCGCGAGACGATCGCTCCACTTTGCGAACAGGCCATCCACCAGGCCCGCGAGGATGGCAACCTGCACCAGCAGCTTGCCGCCCTGGAGGTCTGGCTCACCCTGATAGAGCCTGCCGATGAACGCGCACGCCGAGACTTCCGCCGCTTGCTCGCCGAGGTCAGCCACTCCGACGCCCCGATCCTCACTCGCTGGCATGCCCTGCTGGACCGCAGCCTGCCATACCCCGTCGACGTCACCTCCTGAGAGGTGACGTCGCAGGATCGTGCCGGAGCGCTCTCACGACACCCAGGGAACCTCATATGGCCACCATCGAACACAGCGCGATTCTCAACGCGCCGCCGGAGCGAGTCTTCGCCCTGCTGGAGCGGGTCGAGGACTTCGCCGACTACTCCGATCTCATCTACGCTATCGAGCCGCTGGGCGATGACCGCTATCGCTGGCACGTCCATGCGGTGGGGCGGGACTGGCAGTTCGATGTGGCGGTGACCGAGTCCCGCGCCCCGGAACTTCTCGCCTGGGAGTCGCTGGATGGCGTGGAGAATCAGGGCTGCTATCGACTGCGGCCGGTGAATGGGGGCACCGAAGTGGCGCTGACGTTGACCTATGTGCTGCGCAATAAACTGGTAGAGAAGGCCGTCAACAAGGCCGCCAGGCCCCTGGTGGGCCGTGTCAGCCGTCAGATCCTCGCGAGGGTGGAGGAGCGGCTGTAGGCGTGGCACCATAGCGCTTGATCGATGACCGAGACCCCTTGATGTTCAATGATAGTTCGCTGCGCCGCCCCTGGCGTCTGGTGGCGATGGGCGCCGCGCTGCTGATGGCCGCTTACCTGTGGATCTGGCACTCGCCGGAACTGGCCGATGTACAGCGCTGGGCCGACGAGGCCTCCCATCATCCCGTGGTGATCATCTCGGTGATCCTGATCATGGCCGTGACCCTGGCGTTTGGCCTGCCGGGAAGCATCGGGCTGTGGCTGATCGCACCCTTCTACACGCCGCTGGCCGCCACCCCGATGCTGATTCTCGGCAGCCTGGGAGGGGCCCTGGGGGCCTACTACCTCTCTTCTCGCTTCAGCGATCGCTTGGCGCCCAAGGGGCTGACGCGCAAGATCATGCGCAAGCTCGAGAAGCGGAGTGACTTCCTGACCCAGTGCGCGCTGCGTGTGCTGCCGGGCTTTCCCCACTCCGTGGTCAACTTCGCCGCCGGCTTGCTGAGACTGCCGCTGGGCACCTTCGTGATGGCGGCGATCATCGGCCTGGGCGTGAAGTGGGCGGTCTACGCCAGCGCCATCTACGGCGCCCTGGAGGCAGTGGAGAGCGAGGAGGCCGTGCGTCCTGAAGTGATCCTGCCCCTGGTGGCGCTGACCCTGCTGCTGTTGATCGGCGCCTGGCTCAGGCGCCGGGTAGAGGCCAGTGGCCACCCGCTGGAGTAGGCGCAACCCCAGACACGATGGGTCGGCCACGCCTTGGTTGCGGTGGGTCAGGTCGGTGTGGTGCTGTAGCTGGCGGTACCCCCCCGGCCGCTGCGCTTGACCTGATACATGCTCTGATCCGCCGCATCGATCAACTCGCGTGCATTGCCGAAACGGCCGCTATCCAAGCAGGCAATGCCGATGGATACCGAGACATGCAGCGGAGTGCCGTCGACGTACGCCATGGGATCGGCGCTCAGGCGCTCCGTGAGGCGAGTCGCCATGGCATTGGCCCCTTCCGTCTTCTCATCCGGCAGGATCACCAGGAACTCCTCCCCCCCATAACGCCCGGCCAGGTCCCCTTCGCGAATGGAATCCTGCAAGGCCACTGCAAAACCTTCCAGCACCCGGTCACCTAGCTGATGACCATGGCGATCATTAATGTTCTTGAAGTGGTCGAGATCGATGAACATCACCGACAGGGTGCGATCCTGCTCCTGGCAAAGCCGAAAACGTTCATGCAGTTGCTCCTCGAGCCAAGCACGGTTGGCCAGGCCGGTCAGTTCATCGCGCCGGCTGCGCTGCTCGAGCTCGGCCTGTCGCTGGCGAAGCGTCGCCATCTGGGCTTCATGGGCATCCAGCCGCGCGCTCAAGGCCAGCGTCTGACGAAACAGGTGCTGCTGGGCCTCTTCCAGCAGGGCCTGATTGTCATATTGCGGTGGCGACGTGATATCGAGAAGTGTCGCCATGCCGGGGAGTTGCTCCTGCACCTCATCGAGCAGCGTCGCCAGCGAGATGGGCAGCGTGTCGGAGAGCGTCTCGAGGCGGTGCAGCAGGCGAAACAGGGCCCTGGAGGGGGAAGGGGAGAGCCAGGCATCGGCAATCGGCCCCGACAGTCGCAGGCACAGGAAGTCGGGTGGCGCCTCGCAGAGGTCGCCATGACTTTCTGCGATGCCGCGGGCCAGGTGCCCCGGCAGCCCCCAGCTGGCGGCCAGCCAGCCACCGATTCGGGTGTGGTCGCAGCCATACAGAGCCTGCTCGGCGGCCACCAGGCTGTCGTGTCCGTCCGAAGATCGTATCTGCTGGTGGTAGTCGCCCTCATCCAGGACGACAGCGGCCAGGATGCCGATGTCCTGAAGCAGCGCCACTGTGAAAATCGTTCCCGCTTTATCAGGGCAAACACGACTTGCTAGGTGACGTGCCGCGAGCGCGGCAATGATGGCCCGCTGCCAGAGATGTTCGAGGTTCAGGTTAGTCATCTTGGCGTTGGCCAGCCCAAAGCTCATCACGGCGGCGAGTGTGGTATCCAGCCCCACCCGAGACACGGCCTCCTGACAGGTCCGCGATGCCCTATGGTGCGGTGAGTAGTAGGTGCTGTTGGCCAGTGACAGCAGCCGGAGCGTCAGCGCCGGATCCTGTTCTATGGCGGAGGCGTAGTCCATCAGACTGGCATCCGGGTCTTTGGCCACGGTCAGAACTCGTGCCACGGCGGCAGGAAGCGATGGCAGGGTGGCGCACTCGGTGAGGCGGACATGAAGGTTATCGGGAAGGGGGGGGAGGTCCAGGCTAGGCTTGATGTCGCAATCATGAATCATCTCGAGGACCTCACCGCTGCTTGACGTCGCCTCGACAAGAGGCCAGGGAACCTTCCAGCGCCGTGCCATACAGCACACCGGCAAAGCAAAAATTCGCCCGCAATACGGCGGGCGAAAGACATTTAATTCAGTGTCTTGGGCAGGGTCAAGACGTAAACAGCCTGAGCTACGCAAGCTCTCATCGGGTCACTGCTTGCGCAGCGAGGCGTTGAGGTGGTCCACCACCTCGGCCCAGTCGGCATCCGCCTCGATGGCCTCGCGCAGAAACTCTGCCTGCCCCTCGTTCCAGCAGGGGGCGTCGGGCAGGGGAGTCTCCTGGGGAATGGGGCTATTGCGTTCGATGAAGCGCTTGATGGCCTCCGGGTCCGAGGCCAGACCCAGCTGCTCGAAGAGTTCGGTGAAGGGGTGGTCGGGGTGTTCCATGGTGGCTCTCCTTGCGGGGGGAAGATTTCCCCCCACCTTAGCGGTTTGTGCCCGGCGCTGCATGACAAGGCGTTGCCTGGCGTCAACGTTTCGTGGCGGCGCTTTCAGCGCTCGCCGACCAGGGGGGTGAGGAAGCGCCGGCGCCGCTCGACGTCATCCAGCGGCTGGGCCAGCAGATGGACTAGCTTGGTGAGGGCGGCCTCCGGTGTCATCGCCTCGCCGGACAGCACGCCGGCCGCCGTCAGCCCCTGGCCGGCGGCATACTGGCCGATCTCGATGTGGCCGTGGGGGCACTGGCCGATCGCGGCGAGTAGCTTGCCCTCCCCGCTGGCCGCGGCCAGCGCCTCCAGCAGCGCGGGGTCCTCCGGCACGTTGCCGCCGCCCCACACCTCTAGCAGGGCACCCTGAAGGCGTGAATCGTCCAGCCAGGCGGCGACCTGGCGAGCGCTGATGCCGGGCCACAGCACCAGCCGGGCGACCCCGCCATCCGCCAGGGGCGCATAATCGGGCAGTTCAAAGCGGGGAGCGCCGCGCTGCTGGCGCTCCAGGCCTCGGCCCGGGTAGAGCACGGCGTCGCTGCCGACCCGTTCGCCCAGCCGCGGATAGTTGGGGCTGGCGAAGGCGTTGTCAGCGCGGCTATGCCACTTGCGGGCGCGCACGCCGCGCAGCAGTTGGCCACCGAAGGCGATGGCCACTTCCTGAAGGGCGGGGTTGGCGGCAAAACTCAGGGCGAGCTCGATGTTGGCCAGGGCGTCGCTGCCGGGGGCCTCCAGCGGGCGCATGGCGCCGGTGACCACCACCGGTCGATCGATGCCCTGAAGCTGGTAGGCCAGGCTGGCGGCCGTCCAGGCCAGGGTATCGGTGCCGTGCAGCACCACGATGCCGGCATGGTCCCGGTAGCGGTCGGCGATCTCGCTGGCCAGGCGCTGCCAGTCGCGCGGGGTGGCGGCGCTGGAGTCGATCGGGTCCGAGACGGCCAGCACCTCATGGTCCGGCAGGCTGGCACGGCGAGCGGGGGGCAGGGTGGCCAGGGCACGCGCCAGGCGTCTCGCGATGTCGCCTCCCGGCGCCAGGCCGTTTGGGGTCTCCACCATGCCCAGGGTGCCACCGGTGTAGAGCACCAGCAGGGGGGAATCGGTCTTGGGCGTGGCGTAAGAGGCGGGCATGGCGGGCTCCGGTGGGTGGGGCTGAAAGCGCAAGGATGATCTCAACCCTAGGTGTTCGTTGTCGACGCCCATGCTGGGCGGCGTGGGCGCCAGCTCTCATCGGGGCCGGCTACTCGTCGACTCGTACCCGGACGCCTTCCGCCACCCGCTCGCCGGGATGGGTGATGACCAGATCCCCGACCTCGAGGCCGTCGAGGAGCTGGGTCGTCAGCCCGCTGCGCCGGCCCGGGGTGACCTGAACCCGCCGGGCACGGGCCTCTTCGATGGTGAAGACCGCCCAGTCGCCGTCGGCGCGGAACAGGGCGCTGGTAGGCAGCTGCAGGATGTCGTCGGCCTCCCAGACAAGGAACTCGGCGTCGACCCGGAAGCCGCCGCCCAGCCCCTGGGCGGCGGGGTCGGCCTCCTCCATGAAATCGATGATCACCGGCACCCGCTGTTCGTCGACGCCCAGCGCCGAGACCCGGGTGTAGCCGGTGGGCTCGATGCGGCGCACCTGGCCGGCCAGGGGCTCGCCGCCCCAGCCGGTGAGGCGCACCCCCATGCCGGGGCGCACCCGTACGGCGTCCATGGAGAGCAGGTCCACCTGGATCTCCAGGTCCGCGAGGCTGCCCAGCTCGAGGATCGGCTCGCCGGACGCCACACTTCCCTCGCAGCAGCGGTAGCGGGTCAGCACGGTGCCACGGATGGGCGCGCGCACCTCCAGCTCGGGGTGCTCGGTGTCGCCGCGCTGCCCACTGGCGATCGCCAGCACTGCCCGGGCGCTCTCCACCTCGAAGCGAGCGGCCTCTACGCTGGAGGCCGCGGCGCTCTCGATGGCGCGCTGGCGATCGCGCTGGCTCTGGCGCTGCTCGAGATCGGCGGTGGAGACCAGGTTGCGCTGGTGCAGCTGCCGGTAACGGTCATACTCGGCGTCGGCGAAGCGCCGCTCGGCCCGGGCGGTTTCCAGGTTGGCCCGAGCGGCCCGCAGGCGCGCCTCGGCGGCCTGCAGATTGTCCGCGGCCTGCTGGCGCGAACGGGGGTCCAGGGCCGGGGCGGGACTCGGTTCCAGGCGGAACAGCGTCTGCCCCTGCTCGACCTCGTCGCCGACCTCAAGCGTCACCCGCTGCAGGTAGCCGTCGATGGGCACCGAGACGTTCCAGGTGTCGCGCAGCCGGGTGCGCCCCTCCTCGGT
>CAYWBG010000087.1:0-10006 GCA_964456005.1 uncultured Halomonas sp. | reverse complement strand
GGGCAGGGCGATGATGATGGCGTCCAGCTCGCCGCTTCTCAGCTTGCGGCGCAGGTTACCGGTGAAGCCCTCCTCGATGTAGAGCGGCATCTGTGGGGCGCCGCGGCGCAACTCGGGTATCAGGTGAGGAAACAGGTAGGGGCCGATGGTATAGATGGCGCCGAGTCTCAGGGGGCTTGCCAGCTGGTCCTTGCCGGCGTTGGCCAGTTCCTTGATGACGCCGGTCTGTTCCAGCACGCGCTGGGCCTGCTCGACGATCTTCTCGCCCAGCGGGGTGACCTGGACGGTGGACTTGGAGCGTTCGAACAGGGCGATGCCCAGCTCTTCCTCGAGCTTCTTGACCGCTACCGACAGGGTCGGCTGGGAGACGAAGCAACGCTCGGCGGCACGTCCGAAGTGGTGCTCCTGGGCGAGTGTCACGATATAGCGGAGTTCTGTTAGAGTCATCTTGGTTGCCTAATAGGCATCCTCTTGAAATTCCAATAGGGACTTTTTATCAGGGGGCAGGGAAAAGGTGAAGACGACAACGCTGATTCTGGGTTGCGGAGACATCGGACGGGCGCTGGGCAAGCACCTGCAGGAGGTCGGCCAGCGAGTGGTCGGAGTGAGGCGTAACCTCGGGGCGCTGGAGGGGAGTGGACTGGAGGCCGTGGCCGCGGACTTCACCGACCCTGCCACCCTGACGGGACTTCCCGACGCCGAGGTGCTGATCTACGTGGTCAGCGCCGACCGTTTCGAGGAGGACGCCTACCGGGCGGCCTATCCCGAAGGGCTCAAGGCGGTGCTGGCCGAGTTCGGTGCGCGCAAGCGGGCGCCGAAGCGGGTCTTCTTTGTCTCCTCCACCAGCGTCTACCCCCAGCGCGATGGCGAGGTGGTTGACGAGAGCAGCCCTATTGCCCCCGGTGGTTTCTCGGGCCAGCTAATGCACGAGGCGGAGCAGGCACTGCTCGACCATGAGCTACCCGGCACCGTGGTGCGTTTCTCGGGGATTTACGGACCGGGGCGCGATCGTCTGATCCGCCAGGTAGGCGAGGGTCGCATCGCGCCGGAAAGCCCCGCCATGTTCACCAACCGTATCCACCGGGACGACTGTGCCGGGGTGCTGGCACATCTGATCGACCTTGTCCTGGCCGAGGCGCCGGTACACGACCTCTACCTGGCCAGTGACTGCGAGCCCGCGCCGCTCCACGAGGTGATGAGCTGGCTGGCCAGGCAGCTCAAGGTGGAGGCCACCGAAACCATCCAGTCGCCACTGCGTCGGCGGGCCAGCAAGCGCTGCGACAACAGCCGCTTGCGGGAGAGCGGCTATGAGTTCCGCTACCCCAGCTATCGAGAGGGCTATGCACAGGTGCTTCGAGAGGGGGGCTTCCTGCCCGAGCAGGCGTGACGTCGCCCAACACATTGGGCGACTGAACACGATGCTCTACCCGAGCACCGTTTAAAGCGGGAAGCGGTAGCCAAGGGTAAGGGTCTCGAAACCATCGTTCGGTCGTTTGATACCCGCATTGGAGTAGTGGGTCAGCGCCAGCGCCAGTTCACCACTGGCCCAGGGCAGGCCCAGTGCCAGCCGATCCTCGAACTGGTAGGCGGTAGAGAGTTTCCGTCCCTCGACTCGGGTCTCGAGGAAGAGCGCGGCGCCGATCCCCCCTTCCATGAAGATCCCCCTTCCACCGGCGAAGGTCCAGCGCAGTGCTGGTGACACCGTCAGCGCGGCGTTGCCGTCTCGCTCCTCGCCGGAGAGCAGCAGCATGCCGCCGGAGAGACGCAGCGATAGCGGTTCGTTGAGGCCTTCCAGCGGCCACCGACGGTCTATTGTCACCTTGACGGCGGCAGTGGATTCGCTGGTGCCGCCGGCGGAGACCTCGACGTCGGCGACGGCCAATTGGGCCGTCGCCGCAGCGGTGAACAAGAGGCTGGCGAGCAAGGCAGTGGCGAAGCCGGTTTTCATTAACATGGAACAAGACATTTCCTGCTCCCGCCTCCTAGAATGGATCAGCTCTCCGGCGAGTGAGCCAGGCTGACGTAGCGGCTGCCCCGATCGTTGCTGAGCGACTGGATCAGATCGAGCCGATGATAGCCCCACACGAGATCCGGGGGGGGAAGTCCGCCCACGTCGAGCCTCTCGGCCCGGCGCAGCAGGGTGACATGGGGAAGGTAGTGAGCGGAGCGCCCGACCAAGCCGAAGTCCTCCAGCGCATCCCATAGGCGCTCGTGAAGGGCAGAGAGGGCCGGGTCCGGCGCCTGCCCGCCCACCCAGACGATGCCCGGGCGACGGAAGTGACCCCAGGCGTCCAGCTGCCACTCACCGGGAGGCACCGTCAGGCGGCCCACCCAGTCGACCAGCTCCGCGGTAGTGGCTTCGCTCACATCGCCTAGGAAGGCCAGGGTCAGGTGCAGGTTCTCGTCCGGCGGGCGGCGCCCGCCGCAGAGTGCGTGGGCGGTGTCGGCCAGTTCGCCGAGCCGCCGGCGCAGTGTCGGCGGCGGTACCAGCGCCAGGAAGAGCCTCATCCCATCAGTCGCCGATGACCATCACGGCTTCCGCCTCGAACTGGGCGCCCTTGGGTAGTGCCTTGACACCCACCGCGGCGCGCGCCGGATAGGGCTTGTCGAAGAACTCCTCCATCACCTGGTTGACGATGGCGAAGTTGTCCAGGTCGACCAGGTAGAGGTTGAGCTTGACGATCTCGCCAAGCGAGCCGGCGGCTTCCTCACAGACAGCCTTGAGGTTGGTGAAGACCTGGCGAGCCTGTGCCTCGAAATCCTCGGAGACCAGCTCCATGGTGGCTGGGTCCAGGGGAATCTGCCCGGAGAGGTAGACGGTATTGCCGGCCTTGATGGCCTGAGAGTAGGGGCCGATGGCGGCAGGTGCCTTCTCGGTATTGATGACGGCCTTGTTGCTCATGGTGTGCTCCGTGGGATGGTTGATATGCAATGATCAGAAACGGCACGGCTGCCCTGTCGAGGGCGGTGGCGAGCCGGTTGGAAGGGTGTCAGTTGCCGAGGCGGGTAATGCGTTCCACGTTGGCGAGGTTGCGCAGCCGCTTGATGATGCGTGCCAGATGCACGCGACTGCGGACTGCCAGGGTCAGGTTGACCGAGGCCAGGCGTGCGTCGCGCTCCTCGATGTCGATGCGCTCGATATTGGCGTCGGCATCGGTCACCACGCCGGCCAGTTCAGCCACCAGGCCTCGGCGGCTCTCGACTTCAAGGCTCAGCGCCACCGGGAAGTCCTCGTCGATGTCGTCGGACCACTCCAGGGCGAACAGCTTGTCGGGGTCATTCCGCAGGTCGCCCAGGTTGCGGCATTCGGTGCGGTGCACCACGATGCCCTTGCCAACGGAGAGATGACCGATCACGGGATCTCCGGGCAGGGGGTGGCAGCAGCGGGCGAACTTGATCACCATGCCCTCGGCGCCGCTGATCACGATGGGGCCCTGCTCCATGCCCTCTCGGGCGACCTGCGTTTCGCCATGCTGCAGGTCAACCAGACGGTGGGCAACCACGTGGGCCACCCGGCTACCCAGGCCGATGGATTCCAGCAGGGCTTCCTCGTTCTTCAGCGACAGCTCGGCCAACAGGCTGGCGAGCGTCCCCTCCGGGAGCTCCTCCAGGCTGGTCTCGAACTCGGCAAGGGACTTGTTGACCAGTCGTCGGCCCAGTTGGACGGCTTCGGTGTGCTGCTGGTGCTTGAGGGCGTGTCGGATGGCCGAGCGCGCCTTGGCGGTGGTCACGAAGTTGAGCCAGGCCAGGTTGGGGCGTGCCCCAGGGGCGGTGATGATGTCCAGCGTCTGGCCACTCTCTAGGCGGGTTGAGAGCGGGGCCAGGTGGCGATCGATGCGGCAGGCAATGCAGCTGTTGCCGATATCGGTATGCACCGCATAGGCAAAGTCGATCACCGTGGCGCCCTGGGGCAGCTCCAAGATGTCGCCCCTGGGCGTGAACACGTAGATGTCGTCGGGGAAGAGGTCGTTCTTGACGTGCTCGATGAACTCCAGCGAGTCTCCGGCGTGGCGCTGCATCTCCAGCAGGCCCTTGATCCAGGAGCGGGCCCGGGCGTGGCTGCCCTCGGCAATGGGGTGCTGGGTCTGGCCGGCCTTGTAGAGCCAGTGGGCAGCGATGCCATTGTTGGCCATGGCCTCCATCTCGCGGGTGCGAATCTGCACTTCGATGGGCATGCCGCCGCTGCCGAACAGGGTGGTATGCAGGCTCTGGTAACCGTTGGCCTTGGGGATGGCGATGTAGTCCTTGAAGCGCCCCGGCACCGGCTTGTAGAGGTTGTGCACCACGCCGAGTATCCGGTAGCAGCTGTCGACGTCCTCGGTAAGGATGCGGAAGCCGAAGACGTCCATGATCTCGTTGAACGATTTGCGCTGGTCGCGCATCTTTTTATAGATCGACAGCAGGTGCTTTTGGCGTCCCACCACGGTACCGGGAAGCCCCTCGTCATCGAGGCTCTGCTGGAAGGCATGCTGGATCTGGCGGATCGCCGAGCGGCGGTGGCCACGGGCGCTGGAGACGGCGCGCTTGATGCGCTCGGCGCGCATCGGGTGCAGGGCCTGGAAGGAGAGATCCTCGAGCTCGACGCGGATGGTGTTGATGCCCAACCGGCTGGCAATGCGGGCATAGATCTCCAGCGTCTCGCGGGCGATGCGACGCTTCTTCTCAGGGCGCAGGGCGCCCAGTGTGCGCATGTTATGCAGCCGGTCGGCGAGCTTGACGATGATCACCCGGATGTCTCGCGACATCGCCAGCACCATCTTCTGGAAATTCTCTGCCTGGGCGACCGCCTTGTCCTCGAAGGTGATCTGGGTCAGCTTGGAGACTCCGTCCACCAGCTCCGCCACCGGCTTGCCAAACTGTCTGGCCAGGGCCTCCTTGCCGATGCCGGTGTCCTCGATCACATCGTGCAGCATGGCGGCCATCAGGCTCTGATGGTCCATGTGCATGTTGGCCAGTATATTCGCCACGGCCAGGGGGTGTGTCACATAGGGTTCGCCGGAGCGCCGGCGCTGGCCGTCGTGGGCCTGCTCGGCATAGTAGAAGGCGCGCTTGACCTGCTGGATCTCGCTCTGGGGGAGGTAGCCGCCGAGACGGTCGGCCAGGTCATCGATGGTAAACATGCGGCGCGCCCTGATTCCTGCGTGAGTGCCCTGGGTCATGTGACGGTGGGAGGCCGTCGCGCGGGATCACTCCTCGGCGAGGTTGCCGAACTGGGGCTCGCGGCTGACGCGCACGGGTGCTTCGACCGGCTCATCGAGCACGCTGGAGTCGACCAGACCGGCGGCGATCTCGCGCAGAGCCACGACGGTGGGCTTGTCGTTTTCCCAGGGCAGATGCGCATCGCGGGAGCCGCGGGCCAGCTGTCGGGCACGCTGGGTGGAGATCATCACCAGCTTGAAGCGGTTCTCGACGTTTTCCAGACAATCTTCGACTGTGACTCGCGCCATGGATGTCTTCCTGAAGCTGACGGGGAATGGCCGATGGCCCCGCGAGGGTCGCGAGGTTGACATTCCGCCTATGGGTAGACCGGATAGGTTACTCGACCGCCGGGCGCCGTGACAAGCGCCGCGGCCGCGTAGAGCAGTTCACAGGAGTGCTGGGCTTAGCCCAGGAGGGCCTGAAGCAGGGGGGCGTTGTACTGCCCGGCCCGCTCGAGGGTCAGGCGGCGAGAAATCACCACCGCCTGCAATTCGCGCAGCGCGGTGGTGAAGTCATCGTTGATTACCAGGTAATCGTACTCGTCGTGGTGAGACATCTCGCTCACGGCATCACGCATGCGCCGGGTGATCGCCGCGTGCTCGTCGGTGCCGCGGCTCGCCAGGCGGCGCTCCAACTCTTCCCGGGAGGGGGGCAGGATGAAGATCGACACGGCATCGGGCAGCTGGCGGCGAACCTGACGAGCCCCCTGCCAGTCGATCTCCAGGATAACGTCCAGACCGGTGGCCAGGGCGGTCTCCACGGCGGGTCGCGAGGTGCCGTAGTAGTTGTCGAACACGCGGGCGTATTCGAAGAATTCGCCACGCTCGATCATCTGTTCGAACGCCGGCACGTTCACGAAGTGGTAGTTGACCCCGTCCACCTCGCCCTGGCGGCACTCACGGGTGGTGTGGGACACCGAGACCTGAATGCCGTCGAGGCTCTCGATCAGCTCGCGCACCAGGCTGGTCTTGCCGGCGCCGGAGGGGGCGGAAACGATGAAGAGGGTACCCTGGGGCATGGTCTGCATCCCTGATTGGCAACTGGGTGAAGCGGCGTTTGCTGCGAGGAAAGCGCGAAGTATCGCACGAATTGACTCGGCGCTGCAGGCCTACTCGATGTTCTGGATCCTCAGATGCTGCGTGGATTGCTTGAATTCCGGAAGTTCAAGCTCATGGGTCCTTAGCCACGCCGGCCACTGCAGACAAAGAGTGGCTAGTCAGCCATGAAAACGCCGCTCCACCCAATGGCGAAGCGGCATTTCTCCTCTGTAAAGGCTCTGGGTTACAAGGTCACGAAGGGCGTGGCCTCGCCGTCGCGGAACTGGTAGACGTCCCAGTCGCCCTGCTGGGGCCCCGGCATGCCGGGGGTGCCGAGGGGCATGCCGGCCAGGCCGATGCCGCGGGTGTCCGGGCGCTCCTCGAAGAGCTTCTCCACCGCCTCGAAGGGCACGTGCCCCTCGATGGCGTAGCCGCCCATCTGGAGGGTGTGGCAGGAGCCGAGACCATAGGGCAGGCCGACGCGCTGCTTGATCTTGCCCACCTCGATATCGTCGACGATCTTCACCGTGACCCCGCGGGCCTCAAGCTGGCGGGCGTACTCGTCGCAGCAGCCACACTGGGGGTTCTTGAACATGGTCGCCTCGTCGGGCAGGGCGGCCTGGGCGGCGCCGGCGCCCAGCATCAGCGCGGCGGAAAGCATGAGAGTGGAGCCGAAACGGTTCATGAGCGGGCCTCCGGGAGATCACGGGAAGTGCGAGAGGAAGTGAACAGGTACTTGGCGAGGGCGGCGATGCCGAGGCCGAGCAAGCTGAGCATGGCAACGGGCATGATCCAGCCAAACCATGGCATGCTGCCCATTAGAGTGATGCAGTGGTTCAACATGGTGTATCTCCTGACGAACGGGTCCGGGTTCGGTGGAAGGCATGGTCTTCCATGGCGGAGGTTCCGCCGTACGCTCGATCAGGCTTTGGGGGGGCGTCTGGGGGTAAGCGGGATCTGAAGGGGCATTGCCGTGGCCGGTGAGCTGGCCTGGCGTTGCGGTCCCGCCAAGGAGAGTCGCGTCTGGCCCGTGGCGTTGGTGCAGGTAACGCAGGATGAGGCCTCATGGTCGGCGCTGTGACCGTGACCTGAATGGCCTTCACCGGAATGGCCGTCATCCGACATCCATTCGGCGGCGATACCGCAATTGACCTGATGGTTCTCCATGGCGCCGTGGCTCGACAGCGTGACCATCGCCAACAGCAGCGCGAGCAGGAGGGCCAGCAGTCGGCCTCCTGTGCGCTGTGTTGATGATGTCCGAGTGAGCCGGTCCATGAAGAACTCCCTTGTGTCAGGTCCTCAGCTTGCCTCGTAGTGGCTCGAGCTGCATTGATCCAGGGCAACTCTTCCCGCACGTTCGATGGTGAGACGCACGGGGCTGGGCCGCTTATTCATCGCGATCGTGCAAGTGACGATGTAAATAGAAATGCAGCCCCAGGCAGAGCCCCATCGGCAGGAGCAGCAGCCAGGTGCTGGCGCCGAAGGGGTTGCCGCGCCATACCAAGATGAGCATGGCCGCTCCCATCACGACCAGGCAGGCGGTCATCATCCCGTGGTGGAGTCGGTTCATGTCGATTCTCCTTGCGGGTTCTCGCGCACGAAGCCCCGCTTGAGCAGCAGCGAGTTGCCGATCACCGAGAGCGAGCTGGCGGTCATGGCGATGACGCCGATCATGGGGTGCAGCAGGCCGATGGCGGCAATGGGGATCGCCGCCACGTTATAGGCGCTGGCCCAGATCAGGTTCTGGACGATCTTGCCGTAGGTGGCGCGGCTGAGGTGCATGGCGTCCACCACGGCGGTCAGCTCGCCGCGTACCAGGGTCACATCGGCGGCCTCGATGGCCACGTCGGCCCCGGCACCGATGGCGATGCCCACGTTGGCCTGGGTGAGGGCGGGGGCGTCGTTGATGCCGTCGCCGACCATGGCCACGTGGTTGCCGTGCTTTTTCTGCAGCGCGCGGATGGCATCCACCTTGCCTTCCGGCAGCACCCCGGCCTGGACCTCATCGATGCCGACTTCGTCGGCTACTGCCCGGGCGGCGCGCTCGTTGTCGCCGGTGATCATCACCACGTGCAGGCCCAGGTCATGCATGCCGCGGATGGCCTCGATCGATTCCTCCTTGAGGGTATCGGCCACGGCCACCAGGCCCAGGGCCTGGCCGTCGGCGGCGACGATCACCACGGTGCGCCCCTTGCCCTCGAGCTCGGCCATGGCGTCATCCAGGGCCTCGAGGCCGGTAACGCCTTCCTCTTCCAGCAGCCGGCGATTACCGATCAGCACGGTCTCCTCGCCCACCTTGCCCGAGACGCCGCGCGCTCCGGTGGAACGGAACTCGCTGACCTCGCTGGGTGTCACGTCGCGTTCCTTGGCCCCCTCCACGATGGCCCGGGCGATGGGGTGCTCCGAGGCGTTCTCCACGCTCGCGGCCAGGGTCAGTAGGCGCGACTCTTCGACGCCCTCGGCGGCGACGGCATCGGTGAGCTTGGGCTCGCCGCGGGTGATGGTGCCGGTCTTGTCGAGCACCATTACCTTGACGTCCTTGAAAGTCTGGATCGCCTCGCCGGAGCGAATCAGAATGCCGCGCTCGGCGCCGATGCCGGAACCCACCATCAGCGCGGTGGGGGTGGCCAGGCCCAGGGCGCAGGGGCAGGCGATGACCAGCACGGCCACGGCGGCCAATATGGCCAGTATCGGCGTGGCGGCCTCGGGATTCACCCAGGGCAGGAAGTTGGCGCCCCAGTCGAGAATCGGCCGCATGACATCCGGAATCAGCAGCCACACGATCAGACTGGCCAGGGCGATCAGCAGCACTGCCGGCACGAAGCGGCCGGTCATGCGGTCGGCGAACTCCTGGATCGGCACCCGCGAGCCCTGGGCCTGGTCGATCAGCTTGACCACCTGAGACAGGAAGGTATCGCCGCCGACGCGAGTTGCCTCGACCCTCAGGCGTCCCTCCTTGTTGATGGTGGCGCCGATCACGCTGTCGCCGGTGCTCTTGTAGACGGGTATCGACTCACCGGTGGCGATGGACTCGTCGAGATGGCTCTCGCCCTCGACCACCTCGCCGTCGGTGGGGATCTTGTCGCCGGGACGCACGATCATGATGTCGCCGATTGCCAGCTCCTTCACCGGCACCTCGACCTCCTCGCCGTCGCGCTCCACCCGGGCCGTCTTGGCGCCCAGGGTCATCAGGCGGCGGATGGCCTGGGAGGCGCGCCCCTTGGCCAAAGCCTCGAGATAGCGGCCGAGCAGGTGGAAGGTCATGATGGTGGCGGCCATCTCGATGAACGAGGTCATCGGGTAGACGAAGCCAACCAAGCCAATCAGGTAGGGCGGCAGGCTGCCCATGGAGATCAGCACGTCCATGTTGAAGGTGCCGTTCTTCAGCGAGCGCCAGGTCGACTTGTGGGTGGCGATGCCGCCATAGAGAAACACCACCGGGAAAGCGAGCACGGCGATGATGGCCAGGTAGCCGGGGATCGGCTGCCAGAACATGTGCGGCATCATCAGGATCATGATCAGGGTGGTGGGCACCGCGGCGATGATCAGCCGCTTGCGCGCCTGGGAAAGGTAGGCTTCCTCGATCTCGGCGTCGCTGTCGCCGTCCTCGGCCTCGTCGGCCTCGTCGGCCTGTACGGCGGCGACGTCGTAGCCTGCGCCTTCCACGGCGCTCTTGAGGGCGTCGCCGTCGGGGCCATCGGCGGCGACGGTGACCGAGACCCGGTGGCTGGCGATATTGGTGTCGATCGACTCGATGCCGTCCAGGCGCT
>CAYWBG010000086.1:0-10020 GCA_964456005.1 uncultured Halomonas sp. | reverse complement strand
AGCGCCTAGCGCCTAGCGCCTAGCGCCTAGCGCCTAGCGCCAGGCACTATCATGGAATATAGACATCCGACTGCTTAGGTGGTCGCCAGGAGTGTACTCGATGACCATGACCGAAACCCTCGAGCTGGTGTCGGCCAACAAGAGCTTCGGTGGCTGGCATAAGCGCTACCGCCATCGCTCCCGGGCACTGGACTGCGAGATGGTCTTTGCCATCTATCTGCCGCCCCAGGCGGAGAACCAGCGTGTGCCGTTGCTGTGGTGGCTTTCCGGGCTGACCTGCAACGACGAGAACTTCATGCAGAAGGCCGGCGCCCATCGCGTCGCCGCGGAGCTGGGGATCGCCATTCTCTGTCCGGATACCAGCCCGCGCGGCACCGACCTGCCCGGTGAGCATGACAGCTACGACTTTGGTTCCGGTGCCGGCTTCTACGTCAACGCCATCCGTGAGCCCTGGAAGAAGCACTACCGCATGTATGATTATGTCACCGAGGAACTGCCCTCGGTGGTGCGTCAGCACTTTCCGGTCAATGGCCGTGAGTCGATCAGCGGCCACTCCATGGGTGGCCACGGCGCCCTGGTGATGGCCCTGCGTCGGCCCGGCCACTACCGTTCCGTGTCGGCGTTTGCCCCCATCACCAACCCGTCGGAGTGCCCCTGGGGCCAGAAGGCCTTCAACGGGTATCTAGGCGAGGATCGAGGCAAGTGGACCCAGTACGACGCCTGCGAGCTGGTCGCTCGTGGTGCCTCCAGTCAGCCGCTGTTCATCGACCAGGGGGAAGCCGACGACTTCCTCGAGGAGCAGCTCCGGCCCGAGCGGCTGGAAGCGGTATGTGCCGAGCACGACCACCCGCTGACCCTGCGTCGTCAGCCTGGCTATGATCACAGCTACTTTTTCATTGCCACCTTCATCGAGGACCATTTGCGCTATCACGCCGAGCGTCTCAACAAGACACGCTGAGGCGTTGAGGGCGCGCCGTCGCTTCGCCTCCCGGGGCGCCGTCCCAGGCCGTATACTGTTGCCAGCGAGTCGGCTAACGGGGGCGAGATGCGGCGGTGCCAGAGGCAGTGGGGTCAGAGATGCTGGGAAGAGGCATGATCAGGGCGTGGGTAGGCCGGCTGTGGGGATGGCTTTGGCGAGCCCTGCTGGGCTTCATGCTGCTCTCGGTACTGCTGGTCCTGCTGTTCCGCCAGGCGCCAGTGTTCGGCTCCATGGTGATGGTGGAGCGCAAGGTGCAGTCATGGATCGCCCGTGAGTCCCTCGAGCTCCGCCACCAGTGGCGCCCCTGGGCCGAGCTCTCGGACCACGCCAAGCTGGCGGTGATCGCCGCCGAGGATCAGCGCTTTTCCGACCACCGTGGCTTCGACTTGGTGGAGATGCGTCGGGCCTGGGAGTCCAACCGTGCCGGTGGGCGTCTGCGCGGCGCCAGCACCCTCAGCCAGCAGACCGCCAAGAACCTCTTCCTGTGGACCGGGCGCAGCTGGGCGCGCAAGGGTCTCGAGGCCTGGTTTACCCTGCTGATCGAAGCCCTGTGGCCCAAGCAGCGCATCCTCGAGGTCTACCTCAATATCGCCGAGTGGGACAGCGGTGTGTTCGGCCTGGAGGCCGCAGCCCAGCACTACTTCGGCGTCTCGGCGGGTCAGCTGAGCACCGTCCAGGCCAGTCGCCTGGCGGCCATCCTGCCCAATCCGCGGGGCTGGGACGCAGCGCGCCCAAGCCCTCATGTGGAACGGCGCAGTGCCTGGATCCGTCAACAGATGAATAATCTGGGCGGGGCCACCTACCTGAACAGGTTGTAGTGAACGCCTGAACAATCCGGCGCTGCCTTTCTCGGCAACGTCTCTGGATTCACGTCCGTGGCCGACCGGTTGCTGCCGGCTTTCCCCTGACCACTAGCACCACGCCGGCGATGGCCAGGGCCATGCCGCCAAGTGACAGCGGCGGTAGGGCTTCGTCGAATAGCCACCAGGCCTGCAGTGCGGTCACCGGCGGCACCAGGTAGAAGAGGCTTGCTACCCGCGAGGCCTCGCCACGCTTGATCAGCGCCATCAGCAGCAGGATGGCGCTGATCGAGAGCACTAGTACCAGCCAGCCCAGGGTGAGGGTGAAGGTGGGCGTCCAGTCGACGCTGCGATCCTCGAAGAGCAGGGCACCCAACCCCAGCACTGTGCCCGCCGCCAGGTATTGTACTGCGGTCCCGGAGAGCAGTGGCATGCCGGTGCAGAAGCGCTTCTGGTAGAGAGTGCCGCCGGAAATGCCCGCCAGGGCCGCGAATATGGCCAGCAGGGCCCCGGCGCCGAAGCCCTGGAAGAGCGCCTCGCCCGGGTCCAGCTTGCCGCCCAACACCAGGGCCACGCCGATGAGTCCGAGCCCCAGCCCCAGCCACTGGCGCCCACCCAGCCGCTCGCCCAGCAGGGGCCCGGCGAGCCCGGCCGTCAACAGCGGCTGCAGTCCCACCAGCAGTGAGGCGAGCCCCGCCGGCAT
This sequence comes from uncultured Halomonas sp., assembly GCA_964456005.1. Lineage (GTDB taxonomy): Bacteria > Pseudomonadota > Gammaproteobacteria > Pseudomonadales > Halomonadaceae > Halomonas. Next base: position 7,538 of record CAYWBG010000086.1, on the reverse strand, counting down.
GCCCAGATAGATGCCGTAGAAGACCCCACCCAGGTAGGCGCCGTGGACCAGCAGTCCGGAGATGCCTATATGGCCCCAGAGCCGCGCGCCCCGTGGCCACTCGCCGGAGAGCCAATGGGCCAGCGGGACGAGAAGCGCCAGGGTCAAGGCGAAGCGAATGAACAGCAAGGTAAAGGGCTCGGCGTAGGGGAGGCCGAACTTGGCACCGATGAAGCCGGTGCTCCACAGCGCCACGAACAGCAGCGGCATGGCGGCGAGCCAAAGGGTGGATAACCGCGAAGAGGGGGCAGGTGGCATGGCAAACGTCCGGGTCAGGAGTTCCTAAGAGCCCTAGACCATACTGCGGCAGCATGTTTTAGCAAAGCCTTCTGAGAGATGGGCGGGCCCCATGCAGGCAAGCGATTCCTGTTCGTATTCGATAGCCAGGCCCGAAAGTCGCTCTTGTCGGCCTCGGCTGCGAAGTGGTGACTCGCTACGTCTCTTTTTGGCAACGGATGTAAGGGAAATAACACTTTTTGTTTCAAACCTTTACATGAAAGTTCTGAACGCCCCGCGCCCGGCGCCGTCACAGGGGGCACATACACAACGCCTTGTTGGAGGTCTCCATGAAACAAATGACTGCTCTCTTCTCCGCCGCCCTGCTCAGCGCCGGCCTTATGTCCGTCACCGCCCATGCCCAGCAGGACCCGGCGGCTGCTCCCGAGCAGCCCCAGGCCGCCGCCCCCGCCATGGACTTCTCCGATGATCAGCTTCAGCAGTTCGCCGATGCTTCCCAAGAGATCGCCGTGATTTCCCAGGATTACACCGAGCGTCTGCACGCTGCCGAGGATGAAGCTGCCCAGCAGGAAGTGCGTATGGAAGCCAACGATAAGATGGTCGAGGTGGTCGAAGATAGCGGTCTCGACGTGGATACCTTCAACGCCATCGGTCAGGCGATCCAGCAGGATCCCGAGCTGATGCAGCGGGTCCAGGAGATGGCCCAGCTGTAAGGCCTTCCACGACCCAACGCCGACTCCCATCGGCATTATCAACGGTCACCCCTCGGGGTGGCCGTTGTGTTGATGGGTTAGGCTTTACAGCGCCCCGGCGAGCTTCCAGACTTGGCGAAAACGGCTCGACCACGGGAGCGTGACGCATGGAAGTCGAACTGCTGGAGATCCGCCAGCACATGGGGCGCTTCCCGCCCTTCGATGCCATCTCCGATGAACTGCTCGACGAGGTGGCGGGTGAGGTCGAGGTGGCCTACTACCGGGCCGGCAGCGAGATCTTCACCCTGGACCAGGAAATCCACGTCCTCGCCTTCATCCGTAGCGGGGCCGTAGAGGTACGCCGCCGTAATGGGGATCTCTACAATCGCCTTGGCGAGGGCGACATCTTCGGCCACTTCAGCCTACTGCGTAACCATCGGGTGCGCTTTCCCACCCAGGCACTCGAAGATACCCTGATCTATTACATTCCCGAGGCGCTCTTTCATCGGCTCTGCCAAGACGACGAGCACTTCGCCGACTTCGTCGAACTCGAGCGCCCGCGCCTCGAGTCGGCGGTGGAGCACCACAAGAAGCAGAACGATATGATGATCACCCGGGTGCGCAAGCTGCTGACCCGCTATCCGGTGATGGTGGTGGCGAGCACCACGGTGCAGGAGGCAGCCCGCCAGGTCGGCGATTTTGGCGCCTCCGCGGTGCTGGTGCTGGATGCCCCCGGGGACAGACCCCGCTATGTTTTCCGCGATAGCGAGGAGCGTTCCTGGCAGGTGCGCGGCATCCTCACCGACAGCGACTTCCGCCAGGTGGTGGCCGATGGCCTTCCCCCGGATACGGCGGTGGGCGAGGTGATAGGCGACCGTCTGGTCGCGATCCAGTCCGATGAGTCGGTGCACGAGGCGATGCTGACCATGCTGCGCAACAATATCCATCACCTGCCGGTGATGCATCGCCGGCGCCCGGTGGGCATCGTTCACCTCTCCGATATCATCCGCTACGAGACCCACTCCAGCCTCTATCTGGTCAGCAACATCTTCAACCAGCCCTCGGTAGAGGGCCTCGCCAAGCTGGCGCCTGACGTGCAGGCCGCCTTCGTGCGCATGGTGGAAGATGGTGCCGACTCTCAGATGGTCGGCAGCGCGCTATCCACCATCGGGCGCAGCTTCACCCGTCGGCTGCTGGAACTGGCCGAGGAGACGCTCGGCCCCCCCCCGGTGCCCTACTGTTTCATGGCCATGGGCTCCATGGCCCGGAACGAGCAAAGCATCGTCACCGACCAGGATAATGCTCTGGTGCTCGACGACGCCTTCGACCCCGAGTCCCACGACGCCTACTTCCTGGCACTGGCGAAAATCGTCAGCGATGGCTTGCACGCCTGCGGCTACACTTACTGCACCGGCGATATCATGGCCACCAATCCAGCCTGGCGGCAGCCGCTTGCCGTATGGAAAGGCTATTTCCTGGACTGGATGCGCGATCCGACACCGGAGCGGCTGCTGCACAGCTCGATCTTCTTTGACCTGGATGCGGTCTACGGCGAGAACGTCTTCGTCGAGCGGCTCCAGGATCTGATAGCCGAGAAGGCTCCCGAGCATCGCCTTTTCCTCGCCGCCATGGCGCGTAATGCCCTGAACCGTACCCCGCCCCTGGGCTTCTTCCGAACCTTCGTGATGGAGAAGGATGGCAAGCAGAATAACTCCATCAACCTCAAGCGCCGGGGCACCGCGCCGCTCACCGATCTGATCCGGGTCCACGCCCTGGCCTGCGGCTCCCGGGCTCAGAACAGCTTTTCGCGTCTGGACGACATCGACCGCACCCAGCTGCTGGCACCCGGGGTAGGCACCAAGCTGCGCAATGCGCTTGAGTTTCTCTCCATGGCACGTATCCGCCATCAGATGATCGACCTCCAGCAAGAGCGCACTCCGGACAACAATATCGAGCCCGAGAATGTCTCCGACGCCGAACGTCACACCCTCAAGGATGCCTTCCAGGTGCTCAGCAACGCCCAGAAGTTCCTGAAGTTCCGCTACCCGCTGCCCGCGGCCGCCGAACGGCGGACCCGATAGCATGTCCCTGGGACGCCTGCGCAAGCCTGCGCCGAGCTGGCCTGAGTATCTGGCGGATCGCGCCGAGCGAGTGTCGCATCCGGGGCTTGCGGAGTTTTTTACCAGCGGCTGTCCGTCCTTCGATACGCCCGTGAGTGAGGCGCCTATGGTGGCCATGGACATGGAGACCACCGGGCTCGATCCACAGCGCCATGCCATCGTCAGCATTGGCCTGGTGCCCTTCACCCTGGCGCGCATCCCGCTGCGCGAGCGTCGTTACTGGGTAATGTACCCGGTACGCGAACTCACCGAGCAGTCGGTGACCCTGCATCGCATCACCCATGCCGAGGTGGCAAACGCCCCGGACCTGTCAGCGATCCTGCCCGAACTGCTTACCGTCCTGGCCGGGCGGCTGGTGGTGGTGCACTACCGTCATATCGAGCGTCCCTTCCTGGATGCCGCCGTGCAGGCCCGGCTGGGAGAGGGGCTACGCTTCCCGGTGATCGATACCATGTCGCTTGAGGCGCGCATGCATCGCCAGTCGCTGTGGGCCCGCTTTCGCCGCTGGATGGGCCGCCCACCGGTATCGATACGCCTGCAGAACAGCCGCGAGCGCTACGGCCTACCGGCCTACCAGGGGCACCACGCCCTGATCGATGCCCTGGCCACCGCCGAACTCTTCCAGGCGCAGATCGCCGCTCACTATTCCCCCGACACTCCGGTTGGTGAGCTGTGGAGCTGATCGAAGGGATCACTCCCCGTCGAGCATGAGCGCCTCCAGCGGCTGTGGGCGTCCGAAGTGAAAGCCCTGGAACGCCTGGCACCCCCGTGAGGCGAGCCATTCCAACTGTGCGACCTGCTCCACCCCCTCGGCGACGACGTCCAGTCCGAGACTCGCCGCCAGGGTCAGAGTCGTCTCCACGATCGCAGCATCCGAGGCGTTGTCGAACACGCCCGTGACGAAGCTGCGATCCACTTTCAGCTCGTCCTGCGCCAGCGCCTGCTGCAGCTCCTGCTCCATGCGAACTCGTGCCATTACCCTGCGGTGGATCTCTTCACTGAAGAAGCGCAGGGTATTGCCGCCTGCGGACTTGGCCTGGGCCAGCGCCATGTCGACTTGCTGCATCACGCTGCCGGCATCGGCGCGCCCGGGGCTGAACAGCGTCATGCCGATACTGGCGGTGGTCGAGGGCGCATCATCCAAGGAGGCGATGGACGCCACCACCTCCAGCAGGATCTCGGCAACCTTCTCGACACGATGTGCCGCTTCGTCCAGGGGCGGGTCGAGATCGTCGATCAGAATGGCGAATTCGTCGCTGCCCAGATGAGCGAGAAACCCGGACTCGGCGAGCGCCTTTTCCAGCTCCTCGGCGATCCGCTGCAGCAGGCGGTCGCCTTCCTTGTGGCTGTGAAGGTCGTTGACCAGCTTGAAGCGGTCGAGATCCAGCAGCAACAGGGCGCCGTGTCGCTCCTGCCCCTCATGTCGGTCATGAGGGCGCTGGGCAGACGTCGCCTGTTCCAGCTGGCTGACCAGGCGGTGGCGGTTGGGCAGTCCGGTGACAGGGTTGTAGTTGGCCAGGCGGTGGTTGCGCGCCTGGATGGCCCGGTAATCGGTGATGTCCGTGGAGATCCCGCATAGTGACACGCCACTTCCGTCGAGGTCGCGCAGTGGCAGTTTCACGGCGAGCATCACTCGGGAGACAGCGCCGGCCTGCCAGTCACAGTGAAACGCCTCAAGCTGCCACCCCTCACGCTCGGCCATGATCGATAGCAGATCGCCAAGTATGCCGCCGGGCTGCCCTTGGTCATCCAGCATCAGCTTGGGTGGGTTGGCGTAGATGCCGACACGCACCGGCTCCGCTTGCCCGCTGGCAGGAAGCGCCAGCAGCAGGCCGCTGGTGAAGGTGGCAAGCCGGAATCGTGCAAGGGGCAAGTTCGTCAATCGCAGGGCATCCTTTCACCGTCATCGACGTGACATGCGTGTCAAAGAGTCACCTTAAGCGTAGCCGCTGGCCAAAAAAAGGGCGGCCCTCAGGCCGCCCGTTTCGCGTGCATCGAAGCAAGGATTCAGCGAGGTTCGCTCATCAGCCCCTTGACGATGCCATAACAGCCCACCAGCAGCACCAGGGTGAAGGGCAGGCCCGTGGTCAGTGCCGCCGTTTGCAGTGCGGCGAGTCCGCCACCCAGCAGCAGGGCGATGGCCAGGGCCCCTTCGATCAGTGCCCAGAACATGCGCTGAGGCTTCGGCGCGTCGACCTTGCCGCCGGCGGTGATGGAGTCGATGACCAGTGAGCCGGAGTCCGACGAGGTCACGAAGAACACGATCACCAGCGTGATGCCGACGAAGGAGGTGATGGCGGTCAGCGGGAGTTGCTCGAGCATGGTGAACAGCTGAAGCTCCAGGCTAGCATCCTGCACCGCGGTGATCCCGGAATTGACGACCTGGTCGATGGCGGTGGTACCGAAGGCGGTCATCCACACCACTGAGGCCAGGGTCGGCACCAGCAGCACCGAGATCAGGAATTCACGCACGGTGCGGCCGCGGCTGACCCGAGCGATGAACATGCCGACGAAGGGCGACCAGGCGATCCACCAGGCCCAGTAGAAGGCCGTCCAGCCCTGGCTGAAGTTGGCGTCCTCGCGCCCGAACGGCATGGAGAGTGCCGGCAGGTGGGTAAAGTACCCGATCAGGTTCTCGACGACGCCGGTGGCGATCATCAGCGTCGGACCGACCAGGATCACGAACAGCAGCAGCAGCAGGGCGAGCCCCATGTTCAGCTGGGAGAGGCGCTGCACGCCCTTGTCGACGCCGAGCATGATCGAGCCCAGGGCGACGATGGTGATGCCCAGGATCAGCAGCACCAGGGTGGCGTCACCCTCGGGGATGCCGAACAGGTAGTTGAGGCCGCCTGCCGCCTGGGTGGCGCCGATGCCCAGGGAGGTGGTCAGACCGAACAGGGTGGCGAAGACCGCCAGGATGTCGATCACATGCCCGGGCCAGCCCCAGACGCGCTCGCCCAGGATGGGGTAGAAGATCGAGCGCATGGTGAGCGGCAGGCCCTTGTTGAAGGCGAAGATCGCCAGGGATAGGCCGACGATGGCGTAGGCCCCCCAGGGGTGAAAGCCCCAGTGAAAGATGGTGGCCGCCATGCTCAAGCTGATGGCGCCGGCTTGATCACCCTCGGCACCGCCGAGAGGCGCCCAGTCGGTGCGCATGCCATCCTCACCCATGCTGATACCGCCCATGGCGGTGCCGTAATGGCCCAGCGGCTCCGATACGCCGTAGAACATCAGGCCGATGCCCATGCCGGCGGCAAACAGCATCGAGAACCAGCCGGCGTAGCCGAAGTCCGGCGTGGCGTCGGCGCCGCCGATGCGTATCTTGCCCAAGGGGGTAAAGATCAGCACGATGGCGAGGATCACGAAAACGTTGGCGCCGAGCAGAAAGACCCAGCCCAGGTTGGTCGTGAGAAAGCTGAACATGCTGTTGAAGATCGGCTCCATCTGATCCTGCAAGGCCAGCGTCAGGATCACGAACAGCAGGATCACGATCGAGGAGAACAGGAAGACCTTGCCGTGCAGGTCCACGTTCACGCCCAGCGGCGAGGCGGTGATGTTGTCCTGTCCGATCACATAGTCGGTGTCGATCAGGTTCGCCGCACCCTCCGGGGCGGGGATACCCTCGGAACCGTTGTTCGGCTCCCGGGACTTATCGTCGTTGGGTGGCTTTGCCATCTAGCGGTCTCCCTTGCGTTGCGTAGCGTCGCGCTGTGCTGATGTTATGGCGCGGAGAATGACGGTGCGCGGGTTATTGCGTGGCGCGGATTCAGGGTTTCTTGGGACGAACCAGAAACACCGAGACATCGGTGTGGGTAGCCACTTTGCCGCCATGGGACGGCATGATCACGTCGAGATGCTTGGGGGGGTGAGTCGGCATGACCACCAGGTCGGCACCCACGTCCTTGATGGCCTTGACCAGGTTGTCGTCAAGGTCGGCGATCACGTCGGGACTGTTGATGGTGTGGGTGCTCACCGGCTGGCCGTGAATCTCGTGGCGCTTTTGAGCGAAGGCCTCGAGCTTCTGAGCAAATTCCTGGGGATTTCGCGCCACGCTGCTGGGTGCATTGGAGGTAACCCCTACGTAGCACACCTCGGCGTCGTAGTGGCGAGCCAGGTCGGCGACCGTTTCCAGGGTGGGTTCAATGAGTTCGATGTGTGCCAGGTCGATCGGCACCATGATCTTCTGATACATCACGGCATCTCCTTGTCGGCTGCAATGGTCCATCTCGAGGATAACGCCTTGAAGCGTAGACGCGATTCCCGACGAGGGCGATTCAATATCCCCTTAACGCTCACACAAAAAGGGGAGCACCCGGTGGTGTCTCCCCCTGAAGCCGGCCCGGAGGCCGACGTTGGCATCAACTCTCGCCGAGCCAGCCCTGGACGATGTCCTGGTTATCTTCGACCCACTGCTTGGCGTTCTCGTAGGGGTCGGAGCCGTCCTCCTGGT
>CAYWBG010000085.1:0-10066 GCA_964456005.1 uncultured Halomonas sp. | reverse complement strand
CGAGACCGGCTGCGAGACCCTGGCCAACTTCCCGCGCCAGCTCTTCGTGCGCTGACCTCGATACACCACCCAAGGAGGGGCGCCGGGGACGAACCGAAGAGGAGGTCTTTTGCCAGGGAAGGCAAAAGTAGCTTACAGGGAAGTATTCACAGCGCCTCCTCGCAGGCTTGTCGCCGGAACAGCCCCGTGTCGGGCCGCCATTCGTCGCGAGAATGGAGTCTCGAAAGACCTGTACAAGAACATGGAGACCAGCCAATGACCAAGCGTCCCAGCCCCATCAGCGCCACCGTCGACTTCGACGCCGACGGCGTCCAGCACGGCTTCCTCAAGCTGCCCATCTCGGTGGACGACTCCGCCTGGGGCGCGGTGATGATCCCGGTCACCGTGGTCAAGAACGGCGAGGGTCCCACGGCCCTGCTCACCGGCGGCAACCACGGCGACGAGTACGAGGGCATCACCTCGCTGCTCAAGCTCTCGAGTTCGCTGAAGGCCGAGGACGTTCGCGGCCGAGTGATCATCGTGCCCTGCATGAATCAGCCGGCGGTGATGGCCGGCAAGCGCACTTCCGGGCTCGATGGCGGAAACCTCAACCGCAGCTTCCCCGGTGACCCCGACGGAACCGTCACCGAGAAGATCGCCGACTACTTCACCCGCGTGATGGTCCCGATGTGCGATGTCGTGCTCGACCTGCACTCGGGCGGACGCACCCTGGACATCATCCCCTTCGGGGCCTCCCACGTGCTCGAGGATGCCGAGCAGCAGCGCCAGGCGCTGGCGGGGGCCAAGGCCTTCGGCGCCCCCTATGCCATGATGATGTTCGAACTCGATGCCGCCGCCCTGTTCGACACTGCGGTGGAGAACCAGGGCAAGATCTTTGTGGCCACCGAGCTCGGCGGCGGGGGTACCTCCACCCCGGAGAGCATGGCGATTACCGAGCGCGGCGTGCGCAACTTTCTGACCCACTACGGCCTGCTGGCCGGCGAGGTAGAGATGCCGGCCGAGCCCCAGGTCTATCTCGATATGCCTGATGCCAGCTGCTACGTGCAGAGCGAGCACGCCGGCGTGCTGGAGCTCTGCTTCGCGCTGGGGGAGCGGGTGGAGAAGGGCGAGGTGGTGGCTCGGGTCTACGACGTGACCCGCAGCGGGACGGCACCCGTGGCCTACCACGCCGGTCGCAGCGGCGTGCTGGCGGCGCGCCGTCATCCGGCACGCGTCAATATGGGCGATACAATCGCGGTGATTGCCGACGTGGTTGATTCCCTCTCATGAAGCTCGATCGCTACGACCTGAAGATTCTCTCGATCCTCTCCCGGGATGGGCGCATCACCAAGTCCAAGCTGGCCGAGGCGATCAACCTCTCGGTCAGCCCTTGCTGGGAACGGGTTCGTCGGCTGGAGAAGGCCGGTATCATCGAGGGCTACAGTGCCCGCATCAATGACGGTGCGCTGGTCAGGCGCACGCCGGTATGGGTGCAGATCGAACTCAAGGCACACAGCGCCGAGAGCTTTGACCGCTTCGAGGCGCTGGTCCTTGCCACCCCCGAGGTCACCGAATGTGTGGCGGTGGGAGGAGGCGTGGACTACCTAATCAAGGTGGAGGCGGACTCCATCGACGCCTACCAGCGGTTGATCGACGCCTGGCTCACTGGTGACGCCGGGATCGGGCGCTACTTCACCTACATCGTCACCAAGAGCGTGAAGCGTCCTGTGCCAGGATTCCTCCCCGCCGATTTCGCCACCTGACCCCTCTCTGGACGTGGCCCCCGCGGCGTTTCCTCTCGGCTGTCATGAATAACGAAAACTCAGCGTTGATTCCCCGAGAGGGCGATGTGGCTTAAGCTTGATGACAAGGAATGAGCACGGGCTCATCCGGCCGGGCGATCTACCCGGCAGGTACTGACGCTGCCGGTCGAGTCTGATCGAGATGACAGCGCCCTGGACCATTAGAGATCGCCTGACGCAGAGAGACCAAGATGTCCTATTTCACTATTGCCGGGGTTCAGATGCATGCCCTGCACCACGGCGACAATACCGAGGCCATGCGCCACCGGGTCGATGTGCTGATGAGCCGCTTTCCCCAGGTGCAGATGGTACTTTTCAGCGAGTTGATGCCCATGGGGGCCTCTCCGCACCTTGCCCAGCCGATGCCCAGTCACGCCGAGCAACTGTTCTGCCAGCTCGCAGAGCAGCATCGCATCTGGCTGATTCCCGGCTCGATGTTCGAGCAGACCGAGCAGGGCATCTTCAACACCCTGTCGGTGATCAACCCCCACGGCCAGGTGGTGGCCCGCTACCGCAAGATGTTCCCCTTCCTGCCCTACGAGGCGGGGGTGGAGAGCGGCAGCGAATTCGTGGTCTTCGACGTGCCCAACGTGGCTCGCTTCGGGGTGTCGATCTGCTACGACATGTGGTTCCCCGAGACCACCCGGACGCTGGCCGCCATGGGCGCCGAGGTGATCCTGCACCCCACCATGACCGATACCATCGACCGCGATATCGAGCTTTCCATCGCCCGCACCAATGCCGCGGTCAACCAGTGCTACTTCTTCGACATCAATGGAGCCGGCGCCATCGGCAATGGCCGCTCCATCGTGGTGGGGCCCTCCGGAGACGTCATTCACCAGGCCGGCACCGGTGAGGAGGTCATGCCCATCGAGGTGGACCTTAACCGGGTGCGCCGCGAGCGCGAGACCGGCCTGCGGGGCCTGGGCCAGCCCCTCAAGAGCTTCCGTGAGCGACGGGTGGACTTCACGCTCTACCGCAGCGAGACCGGCTCTTCGCCCTTCCTCGATACCCTGGGCCCGCTGCAGAAGCCGCTGCGTGCCGACGTCGAGGAGTACTGACCCCCGCTGCCCTTGGCAGCATCGAGGAGGAGCTAGCCCTTGCTAGAGTCCCTAATGCGCACTCTGCGCCGCTGGCTCGGCGCGCCGAGCCAAGTGGGCTCCGCCTCGTCTTCGTCCCTCGCCCGGCCGTCTGCCGGGCGGGGGAGGCAATCGACCTCTCCCGCTACCTCTGGAGCGACTACGATGAGCAAAATAAAAAACATCGCCGACGTCCGTCGTCACTTCCGCAACAACAAAGAGCCCATCTACTTCATCTCGGCCACCAACTTTAACCTGCTGGGTATCGGCGACTGGGTCGGCAACTTCCGCCACATCAACTATATCGACTGCTTCGACGGCCAGCAGCGCAATGTCTTCGTGCCCAAGGAGAAGTTCCCGCGGGACTTCGAGAGCATCGAAGACATCAACAATTATCTCCTGGAGCACAAGGAGGTGATCGATTTCATCCAGTCCCGCGCCGACGGCGACAACGGTGGCGTGGCCGCCTTCCTGATGTTCGATGAGCACACCGAGGAGGTGTGTAAGCAGCTAGGCCTCAAGGTGGCCTTCCCGCCGGCGGCACTGCGCTCGCGCATGGACAACAAGATCGAGACCGTGCGCATCGGCAACAAGGCCGGCGTCCCCAGCGTGCCCAACGTGCTGGCCAAGGTAGGCAGCTACCAGGAGCTCTGCGAGGTGAGCCAGGAGCTCGGCAATGACCTGGTGGTGCAGACCGCCTTCGGCGATTCCGGCCATACCACCTTCTTCATCGCCTGTGAGGACGACTACTACAAGCACGCCGAGGAGATCGAGGCCGAGCCCGAGGTTAAGATCATGAAGCGCATCAACTGCCGCGGCTCGGCGATTGAGGCCTGTGCTACCCGCTGCGGCACCGTGGTGGGCCCGCTGATGACCGAGCTGGTGGGCTTCAAGACCCTGACCCCCTACAAGGGTGGCTGGTGCGGCAACGAGATGTTCGCCGGCGCTTTCGATCAGTCGATTCGCGACAAGGCGCGGGAGTACACCTTCCAGTTCGGCGAGGCGCTGCGCGATGAGGGCTACCGCGGCTATTTCGAACTCGACTTCCTGATCGACATGGACAACGGTGAAGTCTATCTGGGCGAGCTTAATCCGCGGGTCACCGGCGCCAGTTCGCTGACCAACGTGGCGGCCTTCGCCCACTCCGATATCCCGCTTTTCCTCTTCCATCTGCTCGAGTTTTCCGACGTTGACTTCGATCTCGACATCAACGAGATCAACGAGCGCTGGGCGCATCCCGAGAGCGTCGACAGCTGGAGCCAGCTGGTGATCAAGCACACCGACGAGAGTGTCGACCTGCTCACCGCCGCACCGCGCACCGGGGTATGGAAGATGGCCGGTGATGGCAGCGTCAGTTACGACCACTACAGCTACCACCCCCATGCCGCCGAGAACGACCAGGAGGGCTTCTTCCTGCGCATCAGCGGGGCCGGCGACTTCCGCTACGAAGGCGCCGACCTGGGTATTCTGATCACACGCGGCCGGCTGATGGATGATGACTTCCAGCTCAATGAGCGAGCGAAGGCATGGATCGACGGTATTCGCGGCCAGTACGCGGGTCAGTCCCTTCAGGATCCGGTGGTGGAGGAAGTGGCCGTCAATCATGCCGTCGGTGGCGGCAACTTCAAGATCCTTTGAGCGAGGAGGGCGGCGGCGCCCCTTGGCGGGCGTCGTCGCTGGCCCAGATGGACGACAAGACGCTAGTTTTTCGTACCGTGTTCGAGGCGGCGCCGGGTGCCAAGTGGCAGTCACTGTTCGACTACCACTGGCCGGCCTACGAGTCGTGGTACCTCGCCGAAGGGGAGCGAGAGCGACCCGGATACCTGTCCTGCCACAATGCGCTGCGCCGGCACATGCCCGAGCTTCTGCCTACCTACAAGGCGCTTTGCGATCTTGCCGGTGGGGGCGACCTGGCGTCGCGCTTCCTTAGTCTCTACCAGCCACCGCCCTATATTACCGGCTGCTCCCAGGCGGTGTTGGCCCGGCCGGGCAGCACCCTGCTGGCCCGCAACTACGACTATCCTCCGGAGCTTTGCGAGGGAAGCATCCTCTATACCCACTGGAACGAGCGGCGGGTGATCGCCATGTCGGACTGCCTGTGGGGCGTGCTCGACGGAATGAACGACCGGGGGCTTGCCGTATCGCTTGCCTTCGGTGGTCGTAAGGTGGTGGGCGAGGGCTTCGGCGCCCCGGTGATCCTGCGCTACCTGCTGGAGTTCTGCGACACGGTTCCCGAGGCCGCCGAGGTGCTAGCCCGGGTGCCCACCCATATGGCCTACAACATCACCGTCGCTGACGCCGCGGGTCGCTACGTGACGGCGATGATCGCCCCGGACCGCCGGGCCAGCATCCGCCGCGTGCCGGTGGCCACCAATCATCAGAAGAAGATCGAGTGGTACGCCCATGCCCTGGCCTCGGAGACCCTGATCCGCGAGCGTCAGCTGTCGATCCTGGTAGACGACGAGGCCACCACCGAGGAACGGGTCGTCGCCGCCTTTTCGGCACCGCCCCTGTTCCGCCACGACTACCGGCGAGGGCTGGGTACCGTCTATACCGCCTTCTATCGCCCCCGTGAGGGACGGGCCTGCTTCCACTGGCCGGGCATGAATCTGGACCTGAGTTTCGATGACTTTCCCGAGGAGCGGATCACCGTCCGCTATGGCAGGCGCGGGCTGCTGACCGGCTGACTCGTTCGCCGAGCGGCCGATGCCCCTCGTCAACAACAAGCAAGGATGGGTGTCGCCATGCAAGAGACCAGCCATACCGAAACGCCCTATACGGCGCTGGGCTTCTACCACAAGATCTCCCAGTTGCGTGCCGATACCTGGAACGCGCTGAAGCGCGACCTAGGTCAGCTGGTGCGCTTGAAGGACGACAACCGGGCGCGGAACCTGGTGAAGGCGATTGACGTCAAGCTGACGCGGCTCGAGATCATCGAGGATTACCACGCCTTCCCCTCCAAGGAGGACTTCCGCCACCTCTGGTCGCTGTTCAACCGCCAGGAATACGTGCTGCTGGAGAAGGTGGTCAAGCGCCTGGTGAGGGCGCTGATCAGCGAGTCCTATCGTCGCCGCCATGTCGATCTCTCGGAGACCGATGCCGATGCCGAGGACATGGAAGCCATGGATGCCCTGGCCCAGCTGCGTCGCGGTCATCCCGCCTCCAACAGCTCAGCCCAGCCCTACTTTGAGCTGCTGATCGTCGACAACCTCTCGACCCAGGAGGAGGAGGTCGTCCGCGAGGCCTTCCGCAACATGCGACGCCCCGAGGACCGCTTCGTCTACGATGTGGTGACGGTGAGGAGCTTCGAGGACGCGCTGATTGCGGTGCTGGTCAATCCCAACATCCAGGCCTGCCTGATCCGCTACGAGTTTCCGTACAAGTCGAAGTACAACCTCAGCGCCCTGCGCAACTATCTCGAGGGGCTCTCGGAGCAGGTGCTGGAGCACCAGTCCGAGGCCGAGCGGAGCATCCTGCTGAGCTCGATGATCCACGAGCTGCGCCCGGAGATTGACCAGTTCCTGGTCACCAGCGGCGATGTGGAAGCGACTGCCAGCCGCGATATCCGCCACTTCAATCGGATCTTCTACCGCGAGACGGATTACATCGAGCAGCACCACACCATCCTGCGGGCGATCGACAACCGCTACCGCACCCCCTTCTTCGACGCCCTGCGCGAGTACAGCAAGAAGCCCACCGGGGTCTTCCACGCCATGCCCATCTCGCGGGGCAAGTCGGTAACACGCTCCCACTGGGCGGGGCACATGATCGACTTCTACGGCATCAACATCTTCCTGGCGGAGACTTCGGCCACCTCGGGGGGGCTCGACTCCCTGCTGCAGCCCTACGGCCCGATCAAGAAGGCCCAGGAGTATGCTGCCCGCGCCTTCGGCTCCCGGCAGAGCTTCTTCGTCACCAACGGCACCTCCACGGCCAACAAGATCGTGGTTCAGGCGCTGGTCAAGCCCCGTGATATCGTGCTGATCGACCGGGACTGCCACAAGTCGCATCACTACGGCATGGTGCTGGCCGGGGCTCATGTCAGCTATCTCGACTCCTATCCGCTGCACGACTATTCCATGTACGGCGCGGTGCCGCTCAAGGAGATCAAGAAGACGCTGCTCGAGTACAAGCGTGCGGGCTTGCTGCACAAGGTCAAGATGCTGCTGCTGACCAACTGCACCTTCGACGGCGTGGTCTACAACGTGCGCCGGGTGATGGAGGAGTGCCTGGCCATCAAACCCGACCTGGTGTTCCTGTGGGACGAGGCCTGGTTTGCCTTCGCCGGCTTCAACCCCACCTACCGGCCGCGGACCGCCATGCATGCCGCCCGCACCCTGCGCGAGCGCTACCGCAGCGAGGCCTACCGAGAGGAGTACGCGACCTGGAAGGCGGAGTTCGATCAGCTCGACTCCGATGACGACGCTACCTGGCTGGAGCGGCGGCTGCTTCCCGACCCCGAGACGGTGCGCATACGCGCCTATGCCACCCACTCCACCCACAAGACCCTGACCTCGCTGCGCCAGGGCTCGATGATCCATGTCTGGGATCAGGACTACCGGCAGAAGGTCGAGGCGCCGTTCCATGAGGCCTACATGACCCACACCTCCACCTCGCCCAACTACCAGATCATCGCCTCGCTGGACGTGGGCCGTATGCAGGCCGAGATGGAGGGGTTCGAACTGGTCCATGCCCAGGTGGAGGCGGCGCTGTCCCTGCGTGAGCAGCTCTATACCCACCCACTGCTCCAGAAGTACTTCCGGGTGCTGATCAACAAGGACATGGTGCCGTTGGAGTATCGCCAGTCGGGCGTCGATACCTTCTATGATCCGGTCACCGGCTGGAACAAGATGGAGGAGGCCTGGGCCAACGACGAGTTCGTCGTCGACCCCAGCCGCATCACCATCGCCATCGGCGCCACCGGTATCGACGGGGACACGTTCAAGAACGAATACCTGATGAACAAGTACGGCATCCAGATCAACAAGACATCGCGCAATACCGTGCTGTTCATGACCAATATCGGCACCACCCGCGGCTCCATCGCCTACCTGCTCGATGTGCTGATTAAGCTGGCCAAGGAGTTCGAGGCTCGCTGGGAGGAGAGCAGCCGGCCAGAGCGCAAGATCATCGAACACAGGGTGCGATCGCTGACTGAAGATCTGCCGCCGCTTCCCGACTTCAGCCACTTCCATGACGCCTTTCGCCAGTGCCCGGAGACGCCCCAGGGCGACATTCGACGGGCCTATTTCCTGAGCTACGACGAGGAGAACACCGAGTACCTGCGCTTCGACAACGGTGAGCTGCAGGCGGCCATGCGGACCGGGCGCGACGTGGTCTCGGCGAGCTTCGTGATTCCCTACCCGCCGGGCTTCCCGGTACTGGTCCCGGGCCAGGTGGTCAGCGAGGAGATCCTCTACTTCCTGCAGGCCCTCGATGTGACCGAGATCCATGGCTATCGGCCGGAGCTGGGCCTGCTGGTGTTCACCGAGGCCGCGCTGATCGACCCGGCGGCCGGCTGACGGCTTGCAGAAAAACTTCGTGTCAGGCCGGCGAGGACGAAAAAAAGCCCATTCGCTTCACCGGCCAACGAAAACTCCTCCCGCACCACTTCCCTTATCATGACCTCATCGAGCCGCCCCGGACGTGACCGGGCGGCTTGACCGTTTTTTCTCACCGGTCCACAACGTCAACCCGGCCGGTGCGTCAGGGGAGGTGCCGCATGAACATGAAACTGTCCAGGACGCTGTCCACCATGCTCGACGATCCACGTCTGTTCCGTCAGCACGCCTATGTGGATGGCAAGTGGACCCACGGCGACGCCGGCCGCGAGGAGGCCGTCCAGGACCCCGCCACCGGCGAGGTGATCGGGCATATCCCCTGGCTGGAGGCGAACCAGATCCTCGCGGCCGTGGACGCTGCCGACGTCGCCTTCGTGCACTGGCGGGCGATGCGCGCCGACGAGCGCTGCGAGCGCCTGCTGGCCTGGTACGACCTGATTCAGGCCAACCGCGAGGACCTGGCGATTCTCATGACCCTGGAGCAGGGCAAGCCTTTACCCGACTCGCGAGGCGAAGTGGAGTACGGCGCCAGCTTCGTGCGCTGGTTCGCCGAGGAGGGCAAGCGCACCTTTGGCGAGACCATCCCCAGCCACATTCCCAACGCGGCGCTGGGTACCCTCAAGGAGCCGGTAGGCATCGCCGCATTGATCACGCCCTGGAACTTCCCGCTGGCGATGATCACCCGCAAGGCCGCCGCCGCCATGGCTGCCGGCTGTCCGGTGATCGTCAAGCCCGCCGGCGAGACTCCGTTCTCGGCGCTGGCCCTGGCCGAGCTGGCCGAGCGGGCCGGCATCCCGGCCGGCATCTTCAACGTGGTGCTGGGGGAGCCCGCCGAGGTGTCGAAGATCCTCTGCGCCGAAAAGCGCGTCAAGGCGCTCTCCTTCACCGGCTCCACCCGGGTCGGCCGGTTGCTGCTCGAGCAGTGTGCCAACACCGTCAAGCGCGTCTCACTGGAGCTGGGGGGCGATGCGCCCTTCATCGTGGGGCCCGACATGGACGCCAAGGAGGCGGCCTTCGCCGCGGTGGCGGCCAAGTTCCAGACCGCCGGCCAGGACTGCCTGGCCGCCGACCGCATCCTGGTTCACGAGTCGATCCACGACGACTTCGTCGCGCATTTCGCCGAGCGCATGGCGGCACTCACCGTCGGCAACGGCCTTGAGAGCGAGGTCGACCTGGGGCCGCTGATCCACCGACAGGCAGTGGACAAGGCCGCCGGGATCGTCGATGACGCCCTCTCCAGGGGCGCCACCCTGGTGGCCGGGGATCAGAACCTGGCGCCGGGCGAGAACTACTTCATGCCGGTGCTGTTGACCGGCCTGACCCGGGAGATGCGGCTGTGGCAGGAAGAGAGCTTCGCCCCCATCGCGGGCGTCATGGCCTATGCCGATGACGATGAGGCAATTGCCCTGGCCAACGATACCGACTACGGTCTGGCCGCCTATGTCTATACCCACGACATCCGT
This sequence comes from uncultured Halomonas sp., assembly GCA_964456005.1. Taxonomy (GTDB): domain Bacteria; phylum Pseudomonadota; class Gammaproteobacteria; order Pseudomonadales; family Halomonadaceae; genus Halomonas. The sequence goes on along the minus strand of CAYWBG010000085.1, from coordinate 182 downwards.
CGCATCTGGAAGCTTCTGCGGGCCTTGGAGTTCGGCATGGTCAGCGTCAACTCGGTGAAGATGACGGGGCCACCGGTGCCGTTCGGCGGCGTCAAGCAATCGGGCCTGGGTCGTGAGGGTGGCATCACCGGCATCGACGAGTATCTGGAGACCAAGTATTACTGCCTCGGCGCACTGGGGTC
>CAYWBG010000084.1:0-10170 GCA_964456005.1 uncultured Halomonas sp. | reverse complement strand
TACGGGCGATATTGAAGGCACCGCCCCAACCGGTATCGATATCCACCAGCAGCGGAAGGTCGGTGGCACCGCAGATGCGATGGGCATCCTGCACCACATCGTTCATGGTGGTCATGCCCAGGTCAGGCAGGCCAAAGGAGGCGTTGGCAACACCGCCGCCGGAGAGGTAGATCGCCTGGTGGCCGACGCGCTCGGCCATCATGGCAGTGTAGGCGTTGACGGTGCCGACGATGGGTAGCGGCCGGTTGGCCTCAAGGGCGGCGCGGAAGCGAGCGCCGGGGGTCTGCTGGGACATGAGGGTCTCTCCTGTGGTAGTGGGGCCGGGTGGTGTCGGGTCAAGACGTCGTGGCGGCCGGTTGATCCAGTGTGGCGGCGTAGCGGTCGACGACGTTGGCCCGGGAGGCGCTAACGTGGCGGCGCATCAGCAACTCGGCGAGCTCGGCATCGCCGGCTTCGATGGCATCGACGATGCGGTGGTGCTCGACGAAGGCGCGCTGGGGGCGCGAGCCGCTGGCGCTGAACTGGGTGCGATAGAGACGCACCAGGTAATACAGGTCGTCACAGAGCAGCGTCACCAGCATGCGGTTATGGCTGCCCTGGACGATGCGGTAGTGAAAGTCCAGGTCGCCCTCGCGCTGGAAATAGGCCTCCCCCTTCTTGAGGTCGGCCTGGCACTCGTGCATTGCCAGCAGCTCACGCAGCCCGGCGATCTCCCCGGCGGTCATGTGCTGTGCGGCCAGCCGAGCCGCCATACTCTCCAAGGCCTCACGCACATCGAAAAGCTCCAGCAGCTCCTGCATGGAGAGCTTCACCACCCGAGCGCCCACGTGGGGTACCCGTTCGATAAGCCGATGAGCCTCCAGTCGACGCATCGCCTCACGCAGCGGGCCACGCGAGATGCCGTAGCTCTGGGAGAGACCCGGCTCGGTAATCTTGCTGCCCGGGACCAGCTCACCACGCACGATGGCGTCCTGAAGCTGCTGGAAGACACGCTCGGCCAGGGTGCGGACCTCGGGGGGTGCTTGTTCAGATGCGGCTGAGTTCATAATAATTGTCGACAATCGGGTGATGCGGGAACTTTAGACATTGCCCGCCACCCGGTCAACTGTCCGACAGCCGGGACCGATACACCTTTGGTTGTAGACAATGATTCAGGCCCCGTGGAATTCGCCTCGCCGCACGAAGGGACAAAGCGCTTCGCGCCCCCTAGAATGGGTCGCCTTGCTCAGGAAGGCGCGTTGATGGCATCACCTCTCGAAATCACACCCCTGCCATATCGGGAAGACCCTCTCGGCTACTTCATCCGGCTGCGCGGCCACCCCGGCGCCGTGCTGCTCGACAGCGGGCGGCCGATTGCCCCTGGCGGTCGCTACGACATCATGAGCTGCGCTCCCCTGGCGACGCTGGAGATCGATGACCGGGGAAGTGTCTCGGGAGTCCCCGCACTGTCGTGCCTATCGCCTTTCGCCGCCCAGCGGGCGCTGCTGAGCCGCCTGGAGGGAGACATGCCCGACAGCGAACTGCCCTTCCTGGGAGGACTGATCGGCTACTGGAGCTACGACCTGGGCCAGCAGTTGGAGCCAGTGGGCCAGCACGCGCAACCCGTAGTGACACTGCCCGCCAGCCGGGTCGGCCTGTATGACTGGGCACTGATCCAGGATCATGAGCGCGGTGAGTCCTGGCTGGTTGCCAGCCCCGAACGTCGCCGACAGGTGCTTGAATGGCTGGCCGCCTCCCCTGTCCCGGCCCTACCCTTCCGGCTGAGCGCTTCGTTTTCGGGTGAGCTCGACCGAGCCGCTTACCTCGAACGCTTCGCCACCGTGCAGCACTACATCCGCTCAGGCGACTGCTACCAGATCAACCTCGCCCAACGCTTCAGCGCCCCCTTCGAAGGCAACCTGTGGAACGCCTACCTACGACTGCGTCAGGCGACTCCGACGCCCTTCGCCGGCTTCATGGCCTGGCCCGGCTCACAGGGCGAGCAGGCGATTCTTTCTGTTTCACCCGAGCGATTCCTCGAGTGCCGAGACGACCAGGTGGAAACGCGGCCCATCAAGGGTACGCGACCGCGCGGCGACACCCCGGAGGCGGACCGGGCGCTGGCCGCCGAGTTAGAGGCAAGCCTCAAGGATCGCGCCGAGAACGTGATGATCGTCGACCTGCTGCGCAACGACCTGGGAAGGGTGTGTCGACCCGGCAGCGTGCGCGTGCCAAGGCTCTGCGGCCTGGAGAGCTATGCCAATGTTCACCACCTGGTGAGCATCGTCACCGGCGAGCTGGCCCCCGGCAGACACCCTCTGGACCTCCTGGCGGCCGCCTTCCCCGGGGGCTCCATCACCGGCGCCCCCAAGGTGCGGGCCATGCAGATCATTGACGAACTGGAGCCGAGCCGACGCAGTGTCTATTGCGGCAGCCTGGGCTATGTGGACCTGCGTGGCCGCATGGACACCTCGATTGCCATCCGAACCGCGGTGGCAGATGGGGGCCACCTTCACCTGTGGGGCGGCGGCGGCCTGGTAGCCGACTCGGTGGGAAACGAGGAGTACCAGGAGACCCTCGACAAGATTCGTCACCTGATGGCGGCCCTATCGAACGACTCCTTTCAGGAATAAAAAATAAGCCTCTTATTCTATTTCAAGCATATCGTCGCAAGAAAACGGTATTGGGCAGTTTGCGACATCCTTCGCTAGGGTATCGCCAATGCTATTTACCGGAGACCTCCATGACCGCGACCCTCGAGATCATCAACCGCGACCTCGGCCAGGATCCAGAAGCGCTGATTCGCTGGGCCCTGGAGCAGGGCACCCGGCCGATCTGCACCACCAACTTCCGGCCCTTCGAGGCGGTAATCCTGCACATGGTGAGTCGTCAATGGCCAGGCATCCCCGTCGTATGGATGGACCACGGCTACAATACCGAAGCCACCTACCGGTTTGCCGACGACCTGGTCCGGCGCCTCGACCTCAACTTGATCACCTACCTGCCGAAGCGGACCCGAGCTCACCGCGAAGCGCTCGAGGGCCCCTTCCCCGGCATCGACGACCCGCGCCACACCGATTTCACCCAGGAGGTGAAGATCGAGCCCTTCGAGCGTGCCCTACGCGAGATGGCGCCGGACGTCTGGTTCACCGCACTGCGTGCCGAAGATACCCCTGAGCGGTCGCGCATGACCCCGCTCAGCCGCAGTGGCGACGGCCTGCTCAAGGTGGCGCCGCTGCTGCACTGGACGGCCAAGGAGCTCTACGCCTACCTACAGGCCCACGACCTTCCCAACGAGTTCGACTACTTCGACCCCACCAAGGTGGAGGCCAAGCGAGAGTGCGGGCTGCATCTGCAGCACTGACCCCCACACGGCACCCACAGGCCCTACCCAATGCAAACGGCCGCCCGGGATTTCACCGGGCGGCCGTTTGCATTGCAGATCGTCGCGCGACGCTAGCGCACCGGCAGCTCGATCGTCTCGAACAGCCCCTGCTCGTGACGCGGCCCCGCCGCCAGGGCGGCATCCACCAGGTCGCGTTCCAGGTGATCGGCGAACCCCTTGAGGAAGTCGTACATGTAGCCGCGCATGAAAGTACCGCGGCGAATACCGATCTTGGTGGTGGAGCTGGCGAACAGGTGGCTCGCGTCCAGGGCCACCAGGTCGGTGTCTTGTTCCGGGTCCACCGCCATATGGGCAACGATGCCCACGCCCATTCCCAGGCGCACATAGGTCTTGATCACATCGGCATCGGCAGCGGTCAGCACCACATTAGGGATCAGTCCCTTGGCTCGGAAAGCATCGTCGAGCTGCGAACGGCCAGTGAAGCCGAACACATAGGTGACCAGCGGATAGCGGGCCAGGGCCTCCAGGGTCAGCTCGCCCGCCTCCGCCAAGGGATGACCCTGGGGCACCATAATGCAGCGGTTCCACCGGTAGCAGGGCAGCAGCACCAGGTCGTTGAAGAGCTCCAGCGACTCGGTGGCGATGGCGAAGTCCGCCTGGCCATCGCTGACCATCTGGGCGATCTGCTTAGGCGTCCCCTGCTGCATGTGCAGCGCCACATCGGGATACTGGCGGGTGAAGTCGCCGATCACCGGTGGCAGCGCATAGCGTGCCTGGGTGTGGGTGGTGGCAATCGACAGGCTACCGCGACGCTCGTCGCTGAACTCCTGGGCCACCTCCTTGATGTTTTCAGTGAGTCTGAGCACCTGGCCGGCGAGCTCCACGATAGCCTGACCCGCCGGCGTCACGCGAGTGAGGTGCTTGCCGCTGCGGGCGAAGATCTCGACGCCCAGCTCGTCCTCGAGAAGCCGGATCTGCTTGGAGATACCCGGCTGGGAAGTGAAGAGGCTCTGGGCAGTGGCCGAGACGTTGAGGTTGTGCCGGGTGACTTCCCAGATGTAGCGCAGCTGCTGCAGTTTCATAAGGAGACGACTCCTGGTCACTCTGGCCGACGGTGGCCACAACGGTGCTGAAAAATTCGAAAACGCGATAAACAATATTATATTAATTTCTTTAAAGAATATCAAAACAGCCGGCGTCTCTTCCCTTTCGACCCTGGCATACCCAGGGGAACACACCCGAGTGAGCGCTTCCTGATTTGCCAGCGCTGCGGGCTGCCGCTACCATCGTCCGGCCAGGCATGCGACTAGCATGCCCAGATACGCTCGATGCAGCGCAACGAAACCTGGAGAATCACATGGCCAACAACGTCGATGTCACCAACGCCAATTTCGAGCAGGAAGTCCTCAAGGCCGACACACCGGTACTGCTCAAGTTCTGGGCCCCCTGGTGCGGTCCCTGCAAGGTGATGGCACCGGTGGTCGACGAGGTCGCCGATGAGCGCAACGGCAACCTCAAGGTCGTCAGCATCAATGTTGACGATGCCCCCGAAATCGCCGCAGAGCAGGGCGTGCGCGGCGTTCCCACGGTGATGCTATTCAAGTCTGGCGCCAAGGTCGCCTCCCTGGTGGGCGCTCAGTCCAAGTCCCAGCTGTCGCAGTTCATCGACCAGAACGCCTGATCGTAAGCGACACCTGACCAGCGTATCGCCCCGGCCCTCGCCGGGGCGATCGCGTTTCAGCACCGCACTACTGTTCCTCCTGCCTTTCATCATCCTCTCCATTACGCTCGGAGAGGGGACGATCCGCCTCCTCCAGAGGCTGTTCTTCCCCCGGACCCAGTAGGTGAGCGATCCAACGGGTCTGGGGGTGGCTGTCCAGAGCAATCTTCAGCGTCATGGTCAGCACCACCGAGAGCAGCATGCCTACCGCCCCGAAGATCCAGCCCCACACCACCAGCGACAAGAAAGCGACGAAGGTGGAGAGTCCCAGCGCCCGTCCCATCCAGCGCGGTTCGACGATGTTGCCGAGCACGAAGTTGATCGCCAGGTAGGCGCCCGACAGCAAGAGGATATCCACCAGGCCTCCGTCGGGCGACACCAGCAGCAGCAGCACCGGCGGAACGGCGGCGATGGCCGAGCCGATGTTGGGAATATAGTTCATGGCGAAGGCCAGCACGGCCCACAGCAGTGGAAAGTCGACCCCTACCAGCAGGCAGGCCACCCAGACCAGGAAGCCCGTCACCAGACTGATAAGCGTCTTGACCGCCAGGTAGCGCTTCAGCGTCCGGCTGAATTCGCTGAACCGCTCCAGGCTCGGCGCGGGGTTGCGCAGGGCTCGAGACACCTTGTCGCGAAAGATCAGGGTCTCGAAGAGCAGGAAGACGGCCAGCAGGCCCACGATCACGCTCTGCATCAGCAGGTTCCCCAGCTCGCCGAGAAGCCCCGGCACTATACTCCCCAATTGCTCCATGTCGAACACGTCGGCGAACCGATCCGGATCGATGGCCAGCCCTATGCGCGCCAGGCCGTCCAGCAGGATCAGATAGTAGTCATAGAACTTCTCCTCGATCTCCGGCAGGGCTTCGACGAAGGTGCCGAAGCTGTTGACCAGCAGCAGCCCAAGCAACGAGAGCAATCCGCCGATCACCACCAGAGTGAGCCAGACGGCCGCCTGCAGGCCGAGACCCAAGCGGTTGAGCCAGTACACCGGCGCCGAGCAGACAACAGCGATGAAGACCGCGAGCAGCAGCGGCACCAGCAAGCTCGAACCAGCCTTCATGCCAAAGACGATCACTACCAGGGCGGCCAGCGCCAGCGTCAGGTTGAGGGGAATGATGCGCGAGGCATCATCATCGTGTTGCAACATGGCTGGAGTCCTTTCATACCCGTGAATGCTAGCATCATGCTCTTGGAACACTGCGGCAACAATGGCCCCCGCCCCGGAAGAGAATGACGAACCCCCGCACGCGGCGGGGGTTCGAAGGGTGGCGACACTAGCCGGCGTTATAGGTTGATCGCCTCGACTCCGCCCATATAAGGCTGCAGTGCGGTAGGAACGGTGACCGAGCCGTCGGCATTCTGGTGGTTTTCCATCACCGCCAACAGGCAGCGGCCCACCGCCAGGCCGGAGCCATTGAGGGTATGCAGCAGCTGCGGCTTCTTCTGGTCGGGATGGCGGAAACGCGCCTGCATGCGCCGCGCCTGGAAATCCTCACAGTTGGAGACCGAGGAGATCTCGCGGTAGGCCTCCTGACTCGGCAGCCACACCTCCAGGTCGTAGGTCTTGGTGGCGCCGAAGCCCATGTCACCCGTGCACAGCGTCACCACCCGGTAGGGCAGCTCGAGCTTCTGCAGGATCGCCTCGGCGTGGCCGCGCATCTCCTCCAGGGTCTCGTAGCTGGAGGCCGGGTCGACCAGTTGCACCATCTCGACCTTGTCGAACTGGTGCTGGCGAATCATGCCGCGGGTATCGCGGCCGTGGGAGCCTGCCTCGCTGCGAAAACACGGCGTATGCGCGGTGAGCCTCATCGGCAGCGCCTTGTGCTCCAGGATCTCGTCACGGGCGAAGTTGGTCAGCGGCACCTCGGCGGTGGGGATCAGGTGGAAGCCGCGCTCGTCGTCGAGCTTGAACAGGTCCTCGCCGAACTTGGGTAGCTGGCCGGTGCCGGTCAGCGACGCCTCGTTGACCATATAGGGCACATAGCACTCTTCATAGCCGTGCTCGAGGGTCTGGGTGTCGAGCATGAACTGGGTCAGCGCACGGTGCAGCCTGGCGATCTCGCCACGCATCACCGCAAAGCGCGAGCCGGTCAGCTTGGCGGCAAGCTCGAAGTCGAGGTTGCCGCACTTGGCGCCCAGGTCAACGTGGTCGAGCACCTTGAAGTCGAAGCCACGCGGCGTGCCCCAGCGGTGCAGCTCCACGTTATCCTCTTCGCTGTCGCCCTCGGGCACGCTGTCGTGGGGCAGGTTGGGAATCCCGCTGACAAGGTCATCCCACTCGGCCTGAACCTCGGCCAGGCGCCCCTTGGCGGCGTCGAGTCGGTCGCCCAGGTCCGAGACCTCATCGAGCAGTGGCTGAATATCCTCGCCCGCCGCCTTGGCCTTGCCGATCGTCTTGGAGCGAGTGTTGCGCTCGTTCTGCAGGGACTCGGTCTCGGCCTGCAGTTCGCGGCGCCGGGACTCCAACGCCCCGAGACGGTCGGTGTCGAGGACATAGCCTCGCTTGGCCAGTCGTTGGGCGACCGCATCGAGGTCGCTGCGCAGCAATTTGGGATCGAGCATGGAATCCAGTCCGTTGCAGTCGGTGAGTGAGAATGAAGGTAAGAGGTGCCGAAGCAGGGCGCCCATTGTAGGCAAAAGCCCGCAGGGGCGCCACGCGCAGCCCCTGCGGGATGCGCCCCACCGCCCTGACGCGGTAAAGTAGCACCATTCCCCGCTTCCCCATGAAAGAGTGCCATGATCGCAAGACTGGACACCGCCGATACCGGCACCGCCTCCGGGCTCGCCGCACCCTACCTGCGCTTTCTCGATGCCCTGCGTGAGGCCGGCTTCGAGGGCGAGATCGCCCCGGACTATGCCGCCCGCACCGTGCTGGCCACCGACAACTCCATCTACCAGCGCCTGCCCCAGGCGGTGCTCTACCCCAAGCACAGCGAGGATCTCGAGCACCTCGCCCACCTCGCCGGCCAGGTCGAGCATCGCCGGGTGGTGCTCACGCCGCGTGGCGGCGGCACCGGCACCAACGGCCAGTCACTCACCGACGGTCTGGTGGTGGATGTCTCCCGGCACATGAACGCGATTCTCGAGATCGACGTTGAGAACCGTCGGGTGCGGGTCCAGGCGGGGGTGGTCAAGGACCAGCTCAACGCCGCCCTCAAGCCCTATGGGCTCTTCTTCGCTCCGGACCTTTCCACCTCCAACCGCGCCACCATCGGCGGCATGATTTCTACCGATGCCAGCGGCCAAGGCAGCTGCGAGTACGGCAAGACCCGCCACCACGTGCTGGCGCTCGACACCCTGCTGCTGGGCGGCGAGCGCCTCACCAGCCGCCCGGTAGACGACGCCGAGCTCGAGACGCTGTGCGCCCGCGACGATGCCACCGGCCGCGCCTACCGCACCGCCCGTGAGATCATCGACACTCAGGGGGAGCTGATCGAGGCCAAGTTCCCGCCGCTCAACCGCTGCCTGACCGGCTACGATCTGGCGCACCTGCGCGACGACCAGGGCCGGCTGGATATGAACAGCCTGCTGTGCGGTTCAGAGGGGTCGCTAGGGTTTCTCAACGAGGCGGTGCTCAATGTACTGCCTATCCCCAAACACTCGACCCTGGTCAATGTGCGCTACGCCGGTTTCATGGACGCCCTGCGTGACGCCAAGGCCCTCATGGCGAGTGACGCACGCCCCACCTCCATCGAGACGGTGGACGACATCGTGCTGATGCTCGCCATGGAGGACTTCGTCTGGGACAGCGTGGCGGAGTTCTTTCCGTCGGGCGGCGAGACGCCGGTGCGCGGCATCAACCTGGTGGAGTTCAACGACGACGACCCCGAGCGGCTGGCCGACCGGGTCGCGGCCTTCTGCCGCCATCTGGAGGCGGACGCCAGCGTCCAGCGCCTGGGGTTCACCCTGGCCGAGGGTCGGCCGCAGATCCAGCGGGTCTACGCCATGCGCAAGCGCGCGGTAGGCCTGCTGGGCAACGCCAAGGGCGAGAAGCGCCCGATTCCCTTCGTGGAGGACACCGCGGTGCCGCCGGAGCACCTGGCCGACTTCATTGCCGAGTTCCGCGCCGCCCTGGACGCCCGCGGCCTGGAGTACGGTATGTTCGGCCACGTGGATGCCGGAGTGCTGCACGTGCGCCCGGCCATCGACATGAAGGACCCGGCCCAGGAGCGCCTGATCCGCGAGGTCTCCGACGAGGTAGCCGAGCTGACCCACAAGTACGGCGGCCTGCTGTGGGGCGAGCACGGCAAGGGGGTGCGCTCGGAGTACTCTCCCAAGTTCTTCGGCGAACTCTACCCCAGCCTGCAGCGGGTCAAGGCGGCCTTCGACCCCCACAACCAGCTCAATCCCGGCAAGATCGCGACCCCGCTGGCAACGGGTGCCGCTGCTCAGGAAGAGAGTGTCACGCTGGTCGACCCGGGCCTGCTGACCATCGACGGTGTGCCCACCCGTGGTCAGTTGGACCGCACCATCGACGAGCGGGCGTGGCAGGCCCATGCCGCCACCGTCTACTGCAACGGCAACGGTGCCTGCTACAACTACGACCCCAACGACGCCATGTGCCCGTCATGGAAGGCCACCCGCGACCGCGTCCACTCGCCCAAGGGGCGCGCCAGCCTGATCCGCGAGTGGCTGCGCCTGCAGAGCGAGGCCGGCATCGACCTCGGCGAGGCATCGAGAAAGCACAAGGCCGAGGGGGCCTGGGGCTTTGTGAAGCGTTTCCCCAAGCGCACCCTCAATACCCTGCGCCGCCGCCGCGAGGCGGACTTCTCCCACGAGGTCTACGACGCCATGGCAGGGTGTCTGGCGTGCAAGTCCTGCGCCGGCCAGTGCCCGGTGAAGGTCAACGTGCCCGATTCCCGCGCGCAGTTCCTGGAGGCCTACCACGGCCGCTACCTGCGACCGATCCGCGACTATGTGATCGGCGGCACGGAATTCATATTGCCGGCGCTCTCGCGCATCGCGCCGGCCTACAACGCCTTGATCGGCAACCGCCTGGTGGATCGTCTGCTGGCCGGCCCCATTGGCATGGTCGATAGCCCCAGGCTCTCCCGGGCCAGCCTGACGAAGCAGCTGGACGCCTGGGGCGTGGCCCAGGCCACCCCGACGTCACTGGGCCTGCTCA
>CAYWBG010000083.1:0-10356 GCA_964456005.1 uncultured Halomonas sp. | reverse complement strand
TGGGCTGCGATTACTTCCGTGTCTATGCCAGCAACGACCGCCACGGCGTAGAGCTCGGCGGGGCGCTGAAGAACATCTACGCCATCGCCGCCGGCATGGCCGCCGCTCTGGGCATGGGAGATAACACCCGCAGCATGCTCATGACCCGGGCCCTGGCCGAGATGAGTCGCTTCGCGGTAGCCCAGGGGGCCAACCCCATGACCTTCCTGGGGTTGGCCGGGGTGGGCGATCTCATCGTCACCTGCTCATCTGGCCTGTCGCGCAACTACCGGGTGGGCCAGGCACTGGGCGAGGGACGCACCCTGGACGAGGCGGTGGCGTCGCTTGGCCAGGTGGCCGAAGGCGTCAACACCGTGCGTCTGGTGCGCGACAAGGCACGCCAGGACGGAGTCTACATGCCGCTCGCCGAGGGGCTCTATCAGGTGCTGTTCAAGGGCGTGCCGGCCAAGGAGATGGCGCGCATGCTGATGCTCGGCGAGCAGAGCAGTGACGTGGAGTTCATTCTCTCACGCGAGGATGTCCAGCAGGCCCACCGGGAAAGCGGGGGCCGATATGGCTGAACGTCTGCTGATCCTGCGCCATGGCGAGGCGGGGCCGGGACGGCCGGACGCCGAGCGGGAACTGACCGGGCGGGGGCATGACGAAGTGCACCGAACGGCCGCCTGGCTGGCCGGGCGCGATGACCTGGCCACGCTGCGCCTGCTCGCCAGCCCCTACCGCCGTGCACAGCAGACGGCGGCCATTGTCGGCGAGGCGCTGGGCGTGTCGGTGGAGACCTTGCCGATCATCACCCCCGACGACGCTCCCGAGGCGGTAGCCGACTGGCTGCTCGGGCAGACCCAGGGACGCCCCCTGATGCTTGTCAGCCATATGCCGCTGGTGGGGACGCTCACCGGCCTGCTGGTGGAGGGCCGCGCCGACCGCGGCGTCGGTTTTGCCACCGCGGCCCTGGCGGAACTCGAGGCCGAGGTATGGGCGTCGGGCTGCGCCAGGCTGGTGCGCCTTATCTCCCCCGCGGAACTGGCCTCTAGCGGCTGATCCGTCGACGGCCCTGCGAGCGGGCCGGCCCACCGGCGCTGCTTGAGCCAAGCCTGTCTAGATGAGCTCCGCCACCTTGAGCCCGAAGGCGCCGAGAGTGACCGTCAGGCTGGCCATCAGGGTGGTCAGGGCGATGATATTGGCTGTGAGCACAGCGTTGCCGCCCATGGCCTTGGCCATCACGAAGGCCGCCGCCGCCGTGGGGCTGGCGAAGAACAGGAACATCACCCCCAGTTCGCGGCCCTCGAAGCCGACCCACCAGGCGGCGCCGGTGGCCAATGCCGGTACCGTGACCATCTTCAGCAGGCTGGCACTGCTGGCCAGGCGGCCCGACTCGCGTAACGCCCCCAGCGACAGGGTGGCGCCGATGCAGATCAGCGCCAGCGGCAGGGTGAGGGAGGCGAAGTACTCGCCGGAGGTCATCATCCAGCCGGGCAGGCGCAGCTCCAGAGCCGCCACCGGGACCGCCGCCACCACGGCGAGGATCAGCGGGTTGCGCAGGATTTGCGTGAGGATGCTGCGCCAGTCGGCGCGTTGGCCCGCCTGATAGCCAGCCAGAGCCATCACCGAGAGGACGTTGTAGGTGAGGATCACTACCCCCAGCAGTAACCCGCCGGCGGATAGGCCGTAGTCGCCGTACATGCCCGCTGCGAGCGCCAGGCCCACGATGCCGCAGTTGCCGCGGAAGGCGCCCTGGATGTAGACCCCGCGCTCTTCCCTGGGGATCCGCAGAACCGCCCAGCCCCAGCAGAACAGAAAGCTGCCCAGGGTGGCCAGGGCGAAGAAGCCCAGCATCGCCGGATTGAGGGTGGCGTCCAGGTCGGCCTTGATGATGCTCAGGAAGATCAGCGTGGGCATGGTGCCCCGGAAGACTAACAGCGAGGCGGTGGCGACAAAGGCCTGGTCGATCCACCCCAGGCGCTTTAGGGCGAGCCCGGCGAAGACCATGGCGAACACCGGCAGGGTGACCTCAAGGGTCTGCAGAAAGAGAGTGGTGAGATTCATGCGTCGGTGCCGGCCTAGCGGGCCAGCCACAGGCCGACGACCACCGCGACGAGAACGGTGGCGAAGAAGACGCGGTTGCGGATGCGGGTGTCGCGGGTGGGCTTGCGAGGCTCGTTCACGGGGACTCCAATCGGCAGAGGGCTTGGTCGGATGACTTGGCGAACCATGGTAATCCCGTTAGCCTGCTACCGCCATACAGGGCCCGCAGCGCCCACTACCCGGATAAGCTCATGACCCAAGACGATTCCGCATCGCGTCTCCCCCTGGTATTTGCCCATGCCAATGGCTTTCCAGGAGTTTGCTACCGCAGTGTCCTGGCGCCCCTGAAGGAGCGTTTCGATGTTCATCCCGTGGATCGGTTGGGGCATCATCCCGACTTTCCGGTAGGCCACAACTGGCTGGCCCTGCGCGACGAGCTGCTGGCGCACCTGGCTAACTTCCCGGCGCCGGTGGTCGGCGTGGGTCACTCCATGGGCGGCGTGCTGATGGCCATGGCCGCCGAGGTCGCCCCCGAGCGTTTCCGCTGCGTGGTGATGCTGGATCCGCCGCTGATGCTGGGGTTGGATGCCTGGGCCATGAAGGCCGCCAAGCGCTTCGGCTTCGTGGATCGCATCACCCCGGCGGGCAAGAGCCTGGGGCGTCGTCACGTCTGGCCGAGCCGGGATGCCATGCGCCACTACCTGCGTCGCCGTCCGCTGTTTCGGCGTTTCACCCAGCAGGCCCTGGAAGACTATGTCGAGGGGGGAACCCGCCAACTCGACGACGGCCGGGCGGTGCTGGCCTACGACCCCCAGGTCGAGGTAGAGATCTTCCGCCACCTGCCTGACCACCTGGGCACTCTGCCGAAGCGGCTGAGAGTGCCTTTTGGCGTGCTGGCCGGTGAAGCGTCCGACCTGCTGACGCCTCGTCGTCGTCGGCATCTGGCGCGCCATGGCGTTCCGGTGACCCTGGTGCCGGGCACTCATATGTTCCCCATGGAGTATCCCGAAGCGGCCTGCCAGGCGCTGCTGGCCACCCTTGACCAACTGCTGGAGACACGCCCATGAACGATGCCGGAGAATTGCGCCTGGCCGAGGGCCGCCTGGCGGCCCTGGCCTGGGGGGACCCGGACGCCTCGACCTGGCTGGCTCTGCACGGCTGGCTGGACAATGCCGCGAGCTTTTCGCGCCTGGCACCGCGCCTAGTCGAACGCCTGGACATTCGGGTGGTAGCCATCGACTTTTCCGGCCACGGCCATTCCGCTCTCCTGCAAGGCGACTACGCCATCTGGGACTACTGTCATGACCTGCTCGACGCGACGGAGGCACTTGGCCTGGAGCGGGTGAACCTGCTGGCCCACTCCATGGGGGCCGGGGTCGCCTGCCTGACCGCGGCGGCACTGCCAGAAAGTGTCGCGTCGCTGGTGCTGATCGACGGCCTGGGAAGCGTGACGACCCCGGCGGAGCAGGCGCCGGGCCAGCTGCGCCGAGGCTTGTTGGGACATCGCCGCCCGCTGTCGCCGGCGCCGCGCTATCCCGACAGCGAGACCGCCCTGGCGGCGCGGGTCGCGGGTGGCGCCACGCCTATCGATGCCGATACCGCTCGCCCCCTGGTGACGCGCAACCTGGCCCCGCTGGAGGACGGGCGCTGCCGGTTGCTTACCGACCCCCGGCTGCTGCGTCCCTCACCGGTGCGCTTCTGCCCTGAGCAGGCGCTGGCGATGCTCGCGGCCATCCGCTGCCCGACTCTGCTGGTGGAGGGTGAGAGCGGTATCCTTGGCGACAGCGAGCGAGCCAGGATGGCGCGCGGCGCAGTGTCCGGGCTCACTCGCCGAGTGCTGTCAGGAGGGCACCATCTGCATCTGGAGCCGGTTGCGTCGAGGGAGGTGGCCGAGACGATCGCCACCTGGCACGCCGCTCACCTATCAACGGAGGGGGACAGGGCATGAACGAGCCGGCGATGCGGGAGAATGTCGAGGGCAAGCGGGTCGCGCTGGTACTGGGCAGCGGCGGCGCTCGGGGGTATGCCCATATCGGGGTGATCGAGGAACTGGAGGCGCGGGGGTATCAGGTGGTAGCCGTTGCCGGTTGCTCCATGGGCGCCCTGGTGGGCGGCGTCTACGCGGCGGGGCAACTGGCGAGCTATCGCGACTGGGTCTGTCGCCTTGACCATCTCGATGTGCTAAAGCTGGTGGACGTTACCTGGAGCCCCATGGGCGCGATGCGAGCCGACAAGGTTATGGAGAAGCTAGAGAGCCTGGTCGGCGATACCCGCATCGAGGACCTGACGATCCCCGTCACCACCGTGGCCACCGACCTCACCCACCAGCGCGAGGTGTGGTTCCAGAGTGGCCCTCTGCTTGAGGCAATCCGCGCCTCCATCGCCGTGCCCGGGGTGATCACGCCGGTGCGTCGTGGTGACCAGGTGCTGGTGGATGGCGGCCTGCTCAATCCGCTGCCTATCATCCCCACCGTGGCGGCAGATGCCGACTTCGTGCTGGCCGTCAATGTCACTGCCCATAGCCCCCACCCGGTCACTCTGGAAGAGCTGCTGCCGCCCGAGCAGGCGGCCGAGGAGCGGGCCCGAGAGGAGGAGCGTGACGCCCAAGGCATCGGTTTCGGTGGCTGGCTCGAGGAGGTGAAGAACACCGCCACTCGCTGGTTCAATGGCCTGGGTGTTGGCACGGGTGAGGCCGATGGCGAGAACGACAAGAGCGAGGCCGGCATTCGAAGCCGCGAGTGGGGTCGGCTGGACATAGTGCTTGAGTCCTTCGACATCACCCAGGCGTCGCTGGCCAAGTACAAGGTGGCGGGCTATCCGCCTGACTTGCTGATCGAGGTACCCAAGACGGTGTGTGGCGCCTACGAGTTCCATCGTGCCGAGGCGCTGATTGCCTTGGGTCATCATCTTGCGGCGGAAACCCTTGACCGCTTCGAGGGATGTCCCCCCGGAGGCGGGACGACCAGGGCGTCGTCCCCCCGATATTGAAAGAACGGCTGCGGGTCAGACTCGGTCGCCGCGCCGGCGCAGCAGGACATAGACGGCGCCGGTGCCACCATCTGCCTCGGTGGCCGAGCAGAAGGCCAGCACCCGGGGCCACTCACGCAGCCAGGCGTTCACGTGGCTCTTGATCACCGGGTAGTCGCTGGTGGCGCCCCAGGCCTTGCCATGCACCACCAGCACGCAGCGCCGCCGCTCGGCGCTCGCTTCGTGCAGGAAGGCCTCGAGCTCTGTGCGGGCCTCTTCAAGCGTATAACCGTGCAGATCCAGACCCAGCTCCCAGGCAAGCTGGCCGCGCTTGAGCTGCTGACGGGTGCGCCAGGGCAGGTCGGGCAGGGCGAAGTCGAGGTATTCCGAAGGCCGCACCGCCTCCACTCGGCCATCGGAGGTGCGGCCGCTGGCGGCCTCGTCGCCCGCCGCCTGGGCGGCGGCGCGGCGCTCTGCGGCAGCCGGATTTTCGCGCCGCGGCCGGCCGGGGTCGGCGCGGTTACTGATCAGGCGCCGCACGCCTGCCTGGCGCAGCGCCTGGCGGAAGGCGCCGATCTCGTCGTCGTCCGGTCGGTGGCGGTCTCGGCTCATGGCAGGGGACTATTCCAGCGTGGAGGGGGCTTCAGTATACCCGCCGAGACGTGGCTGTGAACCGCCCCGGCGGTTACAATCGTTAGCTTACCCCCCCGCCAACCTCAGGATGCCCAGTGGCCGCACGCAACGACTCTTCCTCGACCCTGACCCTTCCCGATGCCGAGCTGTGTGATGGCCTGTTGACCATTCGCGACTGCCTGCGCTGGGCGGCCAGCGAGTTCCACCTGGCCGGGCTTTTCTACGGTCACGGTACCGATTCCGCCTGGGACGAGGCGGTGGCCCTGACCCTGGGCGCCCTGCACCTGCCCTGGGACGTCGACCCGGCGGTGCTAGACGCCCGCCTGCTGCCCATGGAGCGCATGCGCATCGCGACCCTGGTGCGCGAGCGCATCACCTCGCGCCGGCCGCTGCCTTACCTGCTGGGCGAGGCCTTCTTCGCCGGCTTTCCGTTCCACGTCGATGAGCGAGTGCTGATCCCGCGCTCGCCCATCGCCGAGCTGATCGAGCATGGCTTTTCCGCCTGGTTTCCCGAGGAGCCCCCGGCCCGTGTGCTGGATCTGTGCGCCGGTTCTGGCTGCATTGGTATCGCCACGGCCCTGCACCTGCCCGCCTGCGAGGTGGACCTCGCCGACATCAGCGAGGAGGCGCTGGCGGTCGCCCGCCGGAATATCACCCGCCACGACCTGGGCGAGCGGGTGAGGGCGGTAGCATCCGACCTCTTCGACGCCCTGCCTGGCCGCTATGATCTGATCGTTTCCAATCCGCCCTACGTGGATGCTCGTGATCTGGCGACCATGCCCGCCGAGTTTCGCCACGAGCCCTCCTTGGCCCTGGGGGCCGGTGCCGATGGCCTGGACATCGTGCGCCGTATCCTGGGCGAGGCCCGGAAGCACTTGAGCGAGCGCGGTGTGCTGATCGTCGAGGTCGGCAACTCTGACCATCACCTGGAGGCGGCCTTTCCGGAGGTGCCCTTCCTGTGGCTCGAATTCGAGCGCGGCGGCCAGGGGGTGTTCGCCCTGACCGTCGATGAACTCGACGCCCATGCGGCGTCCTTCGCCTGATTTCCGCCCCACTCGAGGAGAAGCGCCCATGTCCGGCAATACCTTCGGCAAACTGTTCACCGTCACCACCTTCGGCGAGAGCCATGGTCCCGCGCTGGGCGCCATCGTCGACGGCTGCCCGCCGGGGCTGCCGCTGAGCGAGGAGGATCTGCAGCGTGATCTGGATCGCCGCCGCCCTGGTACCTCGCGCCACACCACCCAGCGCCGCGAGCCGGACCGCGTAAAAATCCTCTCGGGGGTCTTCGAGGGGGTCACCACCGGCGCCTCTATCGGTCTTATGATCGAGAATACCGATCAGCGCTCCAAGGACTACTCGGCGATCAAGGATCAGTTTCGCCCGGCCCATGCCGACTATAGCTACCACCACAAGTACGGCATCCGCGACTATCGCGGCGGCGGCCGCTCCAGTGCCCGGGAGACCGCCATGCGCGTGGCGGCCGGCGCCATCGCCAAGCAGTACCTGGCCACCCAGGGCATCACCGTGCGCGGCTACATGAGTCAGCTCGGCCCCATCGCCATCGACTTCAGGAGCTGGGAGGCCGTGGACGACAACCCCTTCTTCTGCCCCGACCCCGACCGTGTGCCCGAACTCGAGGCCTACATGGACCAGCTGCGTCGCGACCAGGACTCGGTGGGCGCGAAGATCAGCGTGGTGGCCGAGGGGGTGCCGCCGGGGCTCGGCGAGCCGGTGTTTGATCGACTGGACGCCGAGCTCGCCCACGGCCTGATGAGCATCAACGCGGTCAAGGGCGTGGAGATAGGCGACGGCTTCGCCAGCGTGGCAAGCCGCGGCAGCGAGCATCGCGACGAGATGACCCCCGAGGGCTTCCTCTCCAATCATGCCGGTGGCGTGCTGGGCGGCATCTCCAGCGGTCAGGCGATCGTCGCCCACCTGGCGCTCAAGCCCACCTCCAGCATCACCACACCGGGGCGCAGCATTGATGTCCATGGCAATGCCGTCGAGGTGGTCACCAAGGGGCGCCACGATCCCTGTGTGGGCATTCGCGCCACCCCCATCGCCGAGGCGATGATGGCGCTGACCTTGACGGATCACCTGCTTCGCCACCGCGGCCAGAACGCCGAGGTCAGCGTTTCGACCCCACGGCTACGCTGAAATCGGGTATAGAGCATCGACTGGGCCTCTCGGCCATGACTGCTACACTGCAAACAGAGACACAATACCCGACCCCGGAAAGAGCACCGCCATGAAGATCAATGTCGAATTTGACCTGACCCCTGAGGAGTTCCGCAGGGCGCTCGGCCTTCCCGATGTGGAGGCCTTCCAGAAGGACCTGCTGGACCGGATTTATAAGCAGATGGAGTCGGGGGTGGAGGGATACGACCCCATGAGCCTGATGCAGCCCTTCCTGCAGCAGTCGGGCATGGGGCCGGGGGTTAGTCAGGGGCTTTCCCAAGGTCTCTCCCAGGGGCTGTCGAGCTTCGGTACCTACCAGCAGATGATGCTCGATATGCTCAAGCAGGCCGGCCAGGGTGCGGCCCAGGGCAAGGACGAAGAGGCGAAGAAGGGGGCGAAAGAGACCGCCGAAGCCTCGTCGTCTTCCACGAAAGCGTCGAGCAAGGCCGACGCTGGTCGCGCCCAGGAGAAGAAGGGCACCGCCAGTGCCCGCTCTAGAAACAAGCGAGAGAGCTGAGCCATGCGGCATCGACCGCCGTCGCCTTGCAACCCGAGACGGAGCAGACTAGGCTTTGTGCAGTGCAACATGGTGACGGGCTAATAGTCCGTCGACCGCAGAGAAACGGGAGGAGACCCCCATGCAAGATAAGATGATCGACGCCTACAACGAGCAGACCCGCCAGTTCTTCGAGCCGATGCGCAAGCTCAACTCCCTGATGCTGGATAACATGGAGAAGATGACTCAGCACCAGATGGAGTCCATGAAGCGCTACAGCCAGCTGGGTACCGAGCGCATGCGCGAGGCCGGCGAAGTCAGCGATCCCGATTCCCTCAAGGAGTTCAGCGCTCGCCAGGCCGAGATGATGAATGAGCTCTCCTCGCAGATGCTTGAAGACGCCAAGGCGCTCTCCGAAATGAGCCTGTCGTTCAAGTCTGAGCTGGAGAAACTGTTCGCCGAGCAGACTAAACTGGCCGAGCAGGCGGCATCCAAGGCCACGGGTGGGGAGCAGCAGAAGACCGGACAAGAGAAGGCCGGATCCGGCAAGGCCACCTCCTCGCGCGGTGGCAACAAGAGCTGAGCCGGCGTCGCCGGTCGAACCGCCAGCGCTGTTGTTGCGTCGCTGGCCAGGCCGCTACTCGTCCGTGACGAGTAGCGGATAGTGCTATTTGAAGTCGGTACCAGTGGGTGACCGGCGCATCAGGAGGGGTCAATGCAGCCAGGGGTTGAAGCACCGACACAGGTCGAGCTCGAGGCGTGGAACGCCCAGCTCAAAGAGGTTGGCGAGGAGTATCGAGCCCTGATGGGTGAGCTGCTGGAAAAGATGGTGCCAAGCGATGCCGCCGATTCCGTCTACAACGATATGCGTGAGAGCTTCCAGGCGGCGGCCGAAGCGCTGATGGGCAACCCGCCCCAGCTATGGCAGACCCAGGCGCGCCTGATGCAGGACCAGTTCCAGCTATGGCAGAACGGCTTGCGCGCCATGGCCGGTGAGTCGGTCGAGCCCCTGGTGGTGCCGGCGAAGGGGGATCGCCGCTTCAAGGACGAGGCATGGACCAATGATCCCTACTATCTGGCGATCATGCAGCAGTACCTGCTCTTCTCTCGCCTGGTCGAGGAGCTGATCGATGGCCTCGAGATGCCGGCGGACCAGAAGCATCGGCTGGGCTTCTACGCCCGACAGCTGGTCAATGCCATGTCGCCCACCAACTTCGTCACTACCAACCCGGAGGTGATGCGTAAGACCCTGGAGACCCGCGGCCAGAACCTGGTCGACGGTCTTGCCCGGCTGCGGGAGGACCTGTCCAACTCCGCCGAGGGCCTCAACGTCACCATGACCGATCGCAGCGCCTTTGAGGTTGGCAAGAACATCGCCGTTACGCCCGGGTCGGTGGTCTACGAGAACGAGCTGATCCAGCTGATCCAGTACACGCCGACCACCGAGCAGGTGTACAAGACGCCGCTGCTGGTCCTTCCCCCTTGGATCAACAAGTACTACATCCTCGACCTGCGCGAGGACAACTCCCTCGTCAAGTGGCTGGTCGAGCAGGGCCACACGGTGTTTCTGACTTCCTGGCGAAACCCGGGCCCTGAGCAGCGCGACCTGACCTGGGCCGATTACATGCAGCTGGGTCCCATCGCCGCCATGGAGGCCATCGAGCAGGCCACCGGCGAGAAGTCGGTCAACCTGCTGAGTTACTGCGTGGGCGGGACTCTGGCCGCCACCACCGTGGCGTATCTCACCAGCACCCGCCGCGGGCGCAAGGTGAAGTCGGCCACTTACATGACCACCCTGACGGACTTCCGCGATCCCGGCGAGATCGGCGCCTTTCTTAGCGAACCGGTGGTCCAGGGCATCGAGGCCAAGATGGAGCGTGACGGCTATCTGGACGGCCGGGTCATGGCCTTTAGCTTCAATCTGCTGCGTGAGAACGACCTCTTCTGGTCGTTCTACATCAATAACTATCTCAAGGGGGACATGCCGGCACCTTTCGATCTGCTTTACTGGAACACCGACGGCACCAACCTGCCGGCGGGGACCCACGGCTGGTACCTGC
>CAYWBG010000082.1:0-10389 GCA_964456005.1 uncultured Halomonas sp. | reverse complement strand
CCTGGCTTCCAAGCGCCTCGAGCCGAGCCAGCTCGCGACGAATCACGATGCGCTGCCGCGGGGTGAGCGTCAGGTCGGTCGAGGGGCAGACCGGCTCGCAGAAGCCGCACTCGATGCACTTGTCGACGATATCATCGGCCGCCGGCAGCGGCTTGAGGTTCTCCAGGTGGAGGGTGGGATTGCGACTCAGGATGACCTCGGGATTGAGCAGGTTCTCGGGGTCGAACAACGCCTTGATCTCCCACATCAGGGCGTAGGCCTCGGGACCCCACTCCAGTTCCACGTAAGGGGCCATGTTGCGTCCGGTACCGTGCTCGGCCTTGAGAGAGCCGCCGTACTCGACGCCGACCAGCTGGGCAACCTCGTCCATCAGTGCCTGGTAGCGCTCCACCTCTCCGGGCTTCTCGAAGCCTTGGGGAAAGACGAAGTGCAGGTTGCCCTCCAGGGCATGGCCGAACAGGATCGCCTCCTGGTAGCCGTGACGATGAAAGATATCGGTCAACGCCAGCACGCCCTCATCGAGGCGCTCGATGGGGAAAGCGACGTCCTCGATGATCACCGTGGTGCCGGTGTCGCGTACCGCCCCCACGGCGGGGAACAGCCCCTTGCGGATCTTCCAATAGAGCGCATAGGTGTCGGCGTCTTGCGTGAAGGCAACCGATTCGAGGGTACGAATCCCTTCTAGCGTTGCCTGCACCTCGGCCAGGCGCGCTTCGAGATCGGCGTCGTCGTGGCCACGCACGTCGATTAGCAGTGCCGCCGCCCCCTCGGGTAGGGTGCGCAGGATCTCGGGCATGCCCGGCTTGTCCTGAACCGAACGCAGCGCCGCGCGATCCATCAGCTCCACCGCCGAGACGGGTGAGCGCTTAAGGGCGATGGTCGCCCGGCAGGTGGTGGACATATCAGGAAAGAAAGCCAGGGCAGCGGCCTTTTGTGGCTCGTCCACCACGCTGTCGTAGGTGATGGCGCTGATGAAGCCCAAGGTGCCCTCGGAGCCAATCATCAGGTGCTTGAGGATCTCGATTCCGTCCTCGTAGTCCACCAGGCTGTTGAGGGCATAGCCGGTAGTGTTCTTGAGCCGATACTTGTGGCGGATCTTCTCGGCCAGCGACGCGTTGTCCCGGGTGGACTGCGAGAGGCCTTCGAGCCCTGCCAGCAGGTCTGCGTGGGAACGACGGAAGGCTGCCACGCTGTCGGCGTCGGCGGTGTCCAGCAGGGCACCATCGGCCAACACAAGACGCATATCACGAACCGTGCGATAGCTATTCTGGGCCGTGCCGCAGCACATGCCAGAGGCGTTGTTGGCGGCGATGCCACCGATCATGCAGCTATTGATCGAGGCTGGGTCTGGCCCGATCTTGCGTCCGAAGGGCGCCAACAGCTGGTTGGCTCGGGCGCCGATGACCCCAGGCTGCAGGCGGATCGCGCGCCCCTCGTCGAGTATCTCGTGGCCGCGCCAGCCTCGCCCCATCTGGATCAGCACGGAGTCGGTGACCGCCTGACCGGAGAGGGAGGTGCCGGCAGCACGAAAGGTCACCGGCAGCCTCCGGGCCCGACACTCGGACAGGGTCAGCTGCAGCTCCTCCTCGTTTTCCGGACGTACCACCAGTCGAGGCACCAGGCGATAGAAGCTGGCATCGGTTCCGTACGCCAGGGTGCGCAGCGGGTCATCGATCAGCCGCTCTGCGGGAATCGTACCCGCAAGCGCCGACTTGAGCTCGCGAAACGTCGAGGGATTCGGCTCAGACATCAGGAGGTCTCCGACGGTTGATCCACATGGCGCACGATTACCACCAGCTCGCGGGGGCCATGCACACCATAGGCAAGGGTCTGCTCAATATCGGCGGTCTTGCTGGGACCCGAAATCAGCAGCGCATTGGTGGGCATTCCCTTGGCCCACCCGTGTTTCTCCACCACATCGAAGAGCGTGTCCTCGAGGGTTTCGGCATCCAGCACGGCAATATGAGTAGAGGGCACCAGACTGATCAGGCGCGGCTCGTCGATGGTGGGCCATAGCCACAGGCTTCCCGTCTCGGCAATACCGCCGAGAGTGGAGGTAAGGCCGGCATCCACCGACTCGAACTGTTCCTGCTGCCAGGCCTCGATATCACGATCCACGTCGACCAGCGCCACCTCGGTATCGGCCAGCACCTGGCGTGCCTCGGCGGCTACCGGGTGCTCGCGCCCCAGCGCCAGCGTGCGTATGCCCTTGCGAGCCAGCACTTCCCCCAGGGCTTCGGTCCAACCCTTGTAGGGCGTATGGATCACCTCGCCATGCACCGAACCGATCAAACGCTCGAACCGCTCCAGCCGCTCCTGGTGGTTCCAGCCGCGGTGGGTGACCACGGAAAAGTCGCACTCCGGGGCGCTAAGCGGGCCGTCGGTGCGATCGCGAAGGCGCTTGAGAATGGCATCGCGGGCACTCATCGGCGCTGCTCCCCATCGGGATTGTCGACGCTCGGCTTATCAGCCTGATGCTGCTTGACCAGGGCATGCAGGGATTTTCCGGCAGGCTCTGGCGCCGTACGGTACTCGGTCCAGGCACCCAACTTTGCCGGCATCAGCCTCTTGAGCTTGCCGAACATGGCCGTGCCACTGCGCCAGGCACGGGGGTGAGTAGCCAACCACTGGAAGCCCTTCCAAGCCGCGACTTCCTTTCTTGACCGCTTCACCCCAGCGCCGGGCACATTACCGCGCCCCTCGCCCACCGCCTCTCGGCGCAGCCTTACCAGCAGGTCGGGGATCGGGATCTTCACCGGGCAGACCTCACCGCAGGCCCCGCACAGGCTGGAAGCCGTGGGCAGGTCTTGCGTCTCCTCAAGGCCCATCAGGTGCGGCGAGAGGATGCTGCCAATCGGCCCCGGGTAGGTGGTGCCATAGGCATGGCCACCCACCCGCGTGTAGACGGGACAGTGGTTCATGCAGGCGCCGCAGCGGATGCAGCGCAGGGTGTCGAGCAGTTCGTCATCCTGATAGATGCGGGAGCGCCCGCTGTCCACCAGCACCAGGTGCACCTCCTTC
Source organism: uncultured Halomonas sp. (assembly GCA_964456005.1). Lineage (GTDB taxonomy): Bacteria > Pseudomonadota > Gammaproteobacteria > Pseudomonadales > Halomonadaceae > Halomonas. Next base: position 7,368 of record CAYWBG010000082.1, on the reverse strand, counting down.
GGCCCATCATGCTCGCCCTCCTTCCTGGGCGAGCTGATCATGTTGAAGTAGGTGGTCACATGCTGGCCGGTGGCCGAGCGTGTCAGCAGAGAATATAGCGGGGGAACGTCGCGCAGGTGCTCCACCACCTTCTCGATACCCGTGACGGCAACATGCACCGGAGGCACCGTGGTGGTCATACGACCGTTACCCTCGTTCTCCACCAAACAGAGAGTGCCGGTCTCGGCCACCGCGAAATTGACGCCGGACACGCCCACGTCGGCGGCCATGAAGCGTTCACGCAGTTGAGAACGGGCCGCCGCGGTCATGTAGTCGACGTCACGAGAGCGTTCGGTACCGGTCTTGTCGTGCAGGATCTCGGAGATCTCATCGGTATTGAGATGGATCGCCGGCATGATGATATGCGAAGGCGTCTGGGCGTTGAGCTGCACGAGATACTCACCCAGATCCGACTCCAGGGCCTCGATGCCCGCCTCCTCAAGGTGGGCGTTCAGGTGCATCTCCTCGGAGACCATCGACTTGCCCTTGATCACCGACTTGGCGTCATGGGCCTGGCAGATCTCGCGCACGACCCGGCATGCCTCTTCGCCGTCCTCGGCCCAGTGCACCCGAATGCCGTTGGACTCGCAGCTGGCCTCCAGTTGCTCCAGCAGGTCAGGGAGCTTGGCCAGGGCACGCAGACGAATGTTGGCCCCCAACTCGCGCAGGGTCTCTAGGTCCCAGTCGTCGAAGCTGTCACGGCGCTTGGTCATCAGGCCGTCCATGGCCTTGCGGAAGTTACTGCGAATCTGCGGATTACCCAGGGCATCGTGGGCCTGGCGATGGAACTCGCGGGGAGAATGCGTCCGGACGGCCTGGTTCGGTGTGCTCATGAGCTCCTCCGCAACAAATAGCTAGCGATATGCTCGCCCTTCACGGCCTTGTTCTGATGCGCAAAGCGCCCACCGATGTTCATCAGGCAGCCGCAGTCGGAAGTGACGAAGCGCTCGGCACCGGCCGCCTCGATGGCCTGGGTCTTGTCCTCCACCATGGCCGCGGATACCTCCGGGTGGCGCACCGCGAAAGTACCTCCGAAGCCGCAGCACTCGGCGGCGCGGACCTGCTCGACAACTTCCACCTGCCCCAGCTGGGCCAGCAGGGCCGGGCCGGTCTCGGCCAGGCCCATCTCGCGCCGCGCGCTGCAGGAGGTGTGCATGGCCACCTTCTCGGACTGGCCTCGGTCTTCGAGCGTCAGACGGCAGACGTGGACCAGGAATTCGGTCAACTCGTAAATCCGGCCGGACACCTCCTTGGCCTTCTCCTCGAGGGGGCTGCCGGCGAAGAGCTGAGGATAGTGAGTGCGCATCATGCCGCCGCAGGAGCCGGAGGGTACAATGACTGGCCAAGGCTCGGGGAAGAGCCCGAGCTGTGCCGCCGCCACCGCCCGCGCCTGCTCCTGGTACCCCGAGGTGTAGGCCGGCTGCCCACAGCAGGTCTGATCCTCGGGAAAGAGTACCTCGATGCCCTCCCGCTCCAGAAGGCGAATACCATCCAGCCCGGCTTCAGGATAGAAGAGGTCGATCAGGCAGGTGCCATAGAAGTAGACCTTCTCCGGCTTTGATGGATAGCACTTCACAAGCGTCATCGGCGGGATCCTCGACGGGCGTACGGGCCTTGGCATTTCGGTCAATTGGTTTTACCAATTTCCGAAAGCGCGTCGACGCACCTTATGGGGGCGCCCCTGACAGTGTCAAACCCGCAGGCGGATTTTTCCTGGCAAATGAACCTATACTTTGGTAGATGGCGGGGCCACACCCGGCCAGCTAATGGATGAATCGGTACACCGATCGGCAATGAAGCTGCCGAGCTTCTGCCAAGCATTGGTAATACCAATTTCATCGGGTACCATGCGGCCAGCAACACAGCTTCGGAGACCGACACGATGGCTTACCAGCCCGTCCGCCAGCCACGCCTCGCCGACGTCATCACCGAGCGTCTCGAGGCGATGATCCTCGAGGGTAGCCTCAAGCCCGGTCAGCGGCTCCCCCCGGAGCGTGAACTGGCAGAGCAGTTTGGTGTTTCGCGCCCCTCGCTACGTGAGGCGATCCAAAAGCTCTCCGCCCGTGGACTCCTGATCAGCCGCCAGGGCGGAGGTACTTTCATCACCCAGGAGCTCAACAGCGGCTACAGCGATCCCCTGCTTGAGATGCTTTCGCGCCACGGCGAGTTCCACTTGGACCTGCTGGAGTTCCGCGACGCCATGGAGGGGATCTCCGCCTACTACGCCGCACTGCGCTCAACGCCCACCGACAAGGCGTTGCTGATCAAGCGCTTCGAGGAGCTGGACGCCTGCTTTCAGGGCAAGGATCCAAAGAAAGAGGCCAAGGCCGATGCCGCCTTCCACCTGGCCATCGCCGAGGCCGCCCACAACGTCCTGCTGCTGCATACCATCCGCGGCATCTTCCATCTGCTCGAACGCAGTATCGTCGACAACCTGGCCTATCTGTTCGAAAAGCCGGGCTCGCGGAAGCTCCTGATGGCTCAGCACCGGGCGCTGCTCGACGCCATTCTGGAAGGGCGCGCCGAAGAGGCCCGCGAGCGTGCCCACGAACACCTGGTCTATGTCGAAGAGGGCCTGATGGAGGTGGCACGTGCCGAAACAAGGGCCCAGCGCGCCCTGCGCCGTGCCCAGTCGATGCCCACCTCTCGTCCCGAAACCTCCACATGAGCAACACGCCCCGCCCTTCGCGCCTGCCTCGCCGCTGGCGCCGCCTGCTGCTACTGCTGGTTCCTCTGAGCCTTGCCGCGGTCATGTGGCAGGCGGCCCAAGTGGCACGTGACCAGGCCCTGCAGGGGCTCCAGCAGGACGCCGAGAACGAGTTGCGACTCTCGGCCGCGGGCCTGGTCGGGCATCTCTCCCGCCATGACTATCTGCCACGTCTGCTCGCCACCCGGGAAGGCGTTCAGCGCTTCCTGGCCTCGCCCCATACCCAGGACGCCATGCCGCTGAACCTCCTGCTGGATCGCTTTCGGGCTACTGCCGATGTCTCGGATGTCTATCTACTCGACCGCCATGCCGACACCCTGGCCGCCAGCAATTGGCACCGCCCCAATACCTTTATCGGCCAGAACTACGCCTTCCGCAGCTACTACACCGACGCCATCGCCGGCGGGCAGGGGCGCTTCTATGGCCTGGGGGTGCAGTCGCTGGAACGCGGCTACTACTTCTCCTCCCCGGTGTGGCTCGACGACACCCAGCCAGACTCCAGTCCCGACGGGGTCATGGTGGTCAAGGTACTGCTCGACGCGGTGGAAGAGAGCTGGGGCGACCAGGACGCCGAGCTGCTGGTCACCGACAAGGACGACATCATCTTCATGGCCAGCCGGCCCGAACTGAGGATGACCTCCCTCCACCCGCTATCCGAGGCGGAACGCCAGGCGCTGCTGACCACCCGACGCTACGCCGACGAGCCACTGACCCACTCCGGTATCGAGCAGCTCGAGCGTCGCGGCGAACACAGCCGCCTGGCGGGCTTCCACGCCGGTCCTCTGGCCGGGCTCCGCTACCTGGCCGTTTCCCGGCCCATGGAGGAGTTCGGCTGGGAGATGCATATCCTCAAGCCACTGAACCCGGTGACCCAGGCTCAGTGGGTTTCCGCCCTGCTCGCAGGGGGCCTCTACGGCATCGTGCTGCTGGGCGGCGGTATCGGCTGGCAGCGCTTGCGCCTGCGTCGCGAGCGGGAGCAGTTTGCCGAGCGCGAGCGCCACACCCTGGCCCACGCCCGGGATGAGCTGGAGCGCAACGTGGAGCGACGCACCCGGGACCTGGTCGAGACCAACCGCCGACTCTCCGCCGAGATTGACGAGCGCCGGCGCGCCGAGGAAAACCTGCGTCAGACCCGCGACGAGCTGATCCAGGCCGCCAAGCTAGCCGTACTCGGCCAGCTAGCCGCCGGTATCAACCACGAACTCAACCAGCCCCTGGCGGCAATCCGTGCCTACGCCGAGAACGCTCGTGCCTTCCTCGAGCGCCAGCGCCTGGAGAGTGTCGATCTCAACCTCGAGCAGATCGTCGAGCTGACTGCGCGGATGTCGGAGATCAGTGCCCAGCTGCGCCAGTTCTCACGCAAGAGTAGCGAATCGCTTACCGCTGTCTCGCCTGCCGCCTGCTTCGACTATGCCCTGCGCCTCTTCCAGACCCGCCTGCGAGATACCGGCGTGGAGGTCATCCGCCGCTGGCCCGAGACGGAGGCCTGGGTGCGCGCTGACCTGGTGCGCCTTGAGCAGGTACTGGTCAACCTGATCGGCAATGCCCTGCAGGCCATGGCCGAGACGCCCAACCCGCGCCTGGAGCTAGGCGTCGAGCTGACCGGCAACGACGTGGTGCTGAGCGTGGCCGACAACGGCCCCGGCATTCCCGAAGCGCACCTGACGCGCATTTTCGAGCCCTTTTTCACCACCAAGTCTCCCGGCAAGGGGCTGGGCCTTGGGCTGTCGATCTCCTCGCGCATCGTCGATGACCTGGGGGGGCGCCTGGTCGCAGCCAGCCAGCCCGCCGGCGGCGCCCGCTTCACCATCATCCTGCCCCGCGACACCGACAGCATCGCCGCCTCGAACCACCGTCTTCAGGAGGACGCCCCCCATGCATGACCCGGCGACCATTCCGGTAATGATCATCGACGATGAGCCCCATCTTCGCATCACCGCCGGCCAGACCCTGGAGCTGGCCGGCTACCTCCCCACTCCCCATGCCAGCGCCGAGCAGGCACTGCACGAGCTGGTAGACGACTTCCCCGGCGTCATCGTCAGCGATATCCGCATGCCGGGAATGGACGGCATGACGCTGCTGCGCGAGGTGCGCCTGCGTGACCCGGACCTGCCGGTGATCCTGATCACCGGCCACGGCGACATCTCCACCGCGGTGGAAGCGATGCGCGAGGGGGCCTGGGACTTCCTGGAGAAGCCCTTCGCCGCCGAGCGCCTGGTGGAGGTAGTGCGCCGCGGCGTGGAGAAGCGCCGCCTTAGCTTGGAGAACCGCGCGCTCAAGGCCGAACTCGAGGCTCAGCAGTCGGCCCCGGGACCGCGCCTGGTGGGGCGAACCCCGGCCATCCAGCGCCTCGCCGCCATGGTGCAGCGCATCAGCCAGGTGGAGGCCGATGTGCTGCTGTTTGGCGAGACCGGTGCCGGCAAGGACCTGGTGGCCCGCGCCATCCACGAGCGCAGCCCCCGTGCCGGCCACCCCTTCGTGGCCATCAACTGTGGCGCCGTCCCAGAGAGCACCATCGAATCGGAGCTCTTCGGACACGAGAAAGGGGCCTTCACCGGCGCCGTGGAGCGACGCATCGGGAAGTTCGAGCATGCGGACGGCGGCAGCGTCTTCCTCGATGAGATCGAGTCGATGCCACTGAGCCTGCAGGTCAAGCTGCTGCGTGTACTTCAGGAGCGCAGCGTGGAGCGGCTGGGCTCCAACGTTCCGGTGCCGCTGAACATCCGCATCATCGCCGCCACCAAGGTAGACCTGAAGGCAGCCGCCGAAGCCGGCCAGTTCCGCGAGGACCTCTACTACCGCCTCAATGTCGTGACCCTGCCGATACCGCCTCTGCGCGAGCGCCGCGAGGACATACCGCTGCTGTTCCAGCACTTCGCCGTGGTGGCCGCCAACCGCAGCGGCCTGGAGTCACCCCCTCTGGATGCCACCGGCATCGCCGCCCTGCTGGCCCACGACTGGCCGGGCAACGTGCGCGAGCTGCGCAACCTCGCGGAACGCTACGTGCTGCTCGGCGCCGCCTTCGACTACCGCCTGGAGGCGCTGCTCGAGGGCGCCGAGAGCGAGGCCGGCGAGCTGGCGCTGCCCCAGCAGGTGGAGCTATTCGAGAAGAGCCTGATCGATCAGGCCCTGGCCCGCCACCGCGGCCGTGTCGTCGAAGTCAGCGAGCAACTCGGCCTGCCGCGCAAGACCCTCTATGACAAGCTGAAGAAGTATGGCCTGCGGGCCGAAGACTACCGCCACAGTGCAGCCCCCTGAGCCAGCAGGGTCCACAGCGGCGCCCAGGGCGGCAACCAGGGCAGCAGATTGACCGCCACCAGCAGCATCACCAGAGAGTTGCCCGGCGAGCGCCAGTCGAGGGGCTTCAAGGCCGTGCCGAAGGAGCGCTTGATGCGCGCCCCGGTAAGATCGACGCTATATAGCTCATCCAGCAGCAGGTGCAAGATGAAGCCCAGCGCCACCGCCACCCCGTGCGTCCAGGCCAGGGTCTCTGGCTGGGCGAAGAGCCGATGACTGAGCGCCGTGGTGACCAGGCCAGACAGCGAGGCCGCCAGCAGCGAGTGCCACAGGCCGCGATGCACGGTGAAGCGGGAGAAGAGTGCCCCGGCCAGGTAGCGCACGCCCAGGTAGAGACCGCCGCACATCAGCAGCAGCATGCCGGTGGCGAACCGCCCCTGCAGCAGCAGGGCGCCGGCCACCACCGCCGGCACCGCCAGCAGGTTGAAGATCAGCCGGATAGCCTTGGACCGGTCGGCGTCGATGTCGGGCAGGATGCCGCCGAAGGTCACTAGCGCCAGCACCGGCAGGGCCTCACCGGCCGTCCACAGGCCCGCCTGCCAGCCGCCATGGGCGAGCACGGCACCGCCGGCGGCGGCCACGCCAAGATGGGTGCGAAAATCGGCCATGCCGGGGCGAGCCCTCGATATACTGGATAAACTTCCAGATTATCGCCCGCCTCGACATTGAAAAACAATGCGTTAGAGCATTATTACCGTATTGCCGCCAGGTACTCGTCCTTGAGCTTGACGTAATTGCCGGCGGTGTAGGGGAAGAAGGCCCGCTCCTTCTCCTTGAGCGGGCGCATCGCCTTGGCCGGGTTGCCGGCGTAGACATGGCCGCTCTCCAGGCGCTTGCCCGGCGTCACCACGGCGCCGGCGGCGATGATCACCTCGTCCTCCACCACGGCGCCGTCCATGACGATGGCGCCCATGCCCACCAGGATCCGGCTGCCCAGGGTAGCGCCATGCAGGATGGCCTTGTGGCCAATGGTGACGTCGTCGCCGATAGTCAGCGGGAAACCGCCGGGGTTGAAATCGCTGGCATGGGTGATGTGCAGCACGCTGCCGTCCTGCACGCTGGTTCGCGCACCGATGCGGATACGGTGCATGTCGCCCCGCACCACTGCCATGGGCCACACCGAGCTGTCATCCCCCAGGGTCACGTCGCCCAGCACCAGGCTGGCCGGATCTATATAGACCCGCTCGCCCAGCGTGGGGGTGGTGCCCTTCCAGGGGCGGATCGCCGTCATCTCGCTCATCGTAAAATCCTCGTGTCGATTCAGACCAGACCGGCCACCAATACTACCAGCGTCAGCGGAATGGCAACCCAGCGCACCACCCCTC
>CAYWBG010000081.1:0-10554 GCA_964456005.1 uncultured Halomonas sp. | reverse complement strand
TGATGAACGTCGCCCATATCCCGGGCAACGCCCTGGCCGGTGGCTGGCGCTCGGTTCTGCTGGTCGACAGCCGTGCCGAGGATGAACAGCTAGAGGCCCTTCTGGATGCCTTCGGCGGCAAGCTGGGCGGGCCGCTGGCCGACCTGGCAAGCCTGGTCGGGGAAGTGGTCGCCGTCGAGCGGGTGCCGATCACCCATGAGGCCCAGGAAGCCAACGGGCGCTTGGAAGCCGAGGGGATGGTGGAGGCGGCCTTCGCGCCCATCCAGTCCTCGCCGGACGGCAGCACCGCGACGCTTTACGGCAGCGCCTTCACCACGGTGAAGGGGGCGCCGGCCTATATCGGCAAGTCGCAGCGCTACCGGGTGACCCTGCCACAGCACGGCATGGAGTGGTCCTTCGACGGCCACAACGCCATCCAGACCCCCTGGATGATGGAGTACCAGCCATGAGTACCATTACTCAAGCGCGCCCCGGCTGGGGGCGCGCTCCGCTGCTGATGGGGGCCATTCTGTTGGCCTGGGCCCTGGCCATCGCCGCCGAGATAACCGGTGGTGCCCAGTGGGTGCACCACCACCGGTTGATGGTGGACGGCATGGCGGTGTGGGCCAGTCTGGCGCTCTTCCTGTTGGCCTGGCAGGTGCATATCGCGGCGATGATGCTGCCCACGACTCTGCCCATGGTCGGGCTGTTCCAGCAGGTGGCGGCGGGACAGCCGCACCCGCACCTGGCCCGCGCCAGCTTCCTGGCGGGCTACCTGGTCGTCTGGACCGCCTTCGGCGTGGCGGCACTGATCGCCATGGCCCTGTTGGAGCGCCTGGCGGAGCACTGGCACTGGTTGCACCATCGCCCCGAGTGGCTGGCCGGCGGGACACTGGTCCTCGCCGGGGCCTTCCAGTTCTCGGCCCTCAAGGAGAGGTGCCTGGACAAGTGCCGAGCCCCCCGTTCCTTCCTGCTCAACCACTATCGCCAGGGCGCGGCTGGTGGCCTTGAGCTGGGCTTGCGCCACGGGGCCTTCTGTCTCGGCTGCTGCTGGGCGCTGATGCTAGTGATGGTGGTGGTGGGTATCGCCAACCTGGCCTGGATGGCGCCGCTGGCAGCGCTGATGCTCTATGAGAAGGTGGGGCGCCACGGCGGGCACCTGATACGTCCGGTTGGCGTCGTGCTGGTCCTGCTGGGGCTGCTGGTGATGGTGGGGCCGGCGTGGTTGCCGGGGCAGATGCCACCCCACGTGGCACATTGAGAATCGACTGTCCTAGGGAAGAGGCTTGGCAGGGCTTGCAGGGGCCCTCGCCAAGCCTCGCATCGGGATCACCCTCCGAGTGGTCGCGCTGGCCATCTTTCAGGCAGGTCCAGGATCCGACTCCGAAGTGGTCGGTTTGCTTTCCGTGGGGCGTCTTGCCATCACGGTGATCTCCACGCGGGCACCACCGTATATGCGTGGGGACTGGGTGCAGGTGCGCGCCGGGTAGCGGCACGCATCGAAGAACTCGGCGTAGGCGGCGTCCATTTTACGGATCTCGTCGAGGTCGGTGATATGCACGTCGACGCGCACTACATCGGCCATGTCACAACCGGCGGAAACCAACATGCGCTGAATGCGCCGCATCACCAGGCGGGTTTCCTTGTCGGTGTCGCCGATGACCGTCTCACCGCCCTGGATGTCCACGGCGGTGAGGCCCGAGAGGAAGACATAGTCATCGTCGATTACCATGTGACTGCCTGGGAAGAGCGGGGCAGGCAGGGTGGGGTCGTTACGGTATTTCGGCATGCCGAAGGCCTCGATGCCGGTGGAAAGGAAGGTGTCGCCCGGAGCGGCTTTCGTGAAGCGTCGCCCAGGCCCGTGAAGATTTCCAGTGGCCGCTGCCTCATGGGCATCCTGCCATAGGCCGATTGGCCAGACACTGCCAGCGTGGTATTGCTGTGGTTGAAGACATCGCCACAAGGAATTTTGTGATGACCCAGACCCCCGACGCCTCGCCGGCCAATCCGAACTACCGTGACAAAGTAGAGCGCTTCCTACAGGCGTTGCCCTGCAGCCCTGGGCTGGGCCTCGAGGCCGGACAGATCGCTGCGGGCCTGTGCCTGACATCGCGCTGCGGGCCTGAGTCGGTATGACGGCGATCCGTCCTGCCGCAACCCTCGCCCTGGTACGCGACAGCGATCGGGGGCTGGAAGTCCTGCTGTTGCAGCGCACCTGGCAGGCCGCCTTCCTACCCGGCTACTTCGTCTTTCCCGGCGGGGCCGTGGATCCCTGCGACCCGGACGTGCGGGCCTGCGCCCGTGGCCACGAAGATGGCGCCATCAGCCAGACCCTGAGCCTCGACGAGGGCGGGGCCGACTACATGATCGCGGCCCTGCGCGAGTGTCTCGAGGAAGCGGGCCTGCTGCTGGCCGTGGACGGGCAGGGGAACTTGCCGTCGGGGAATCACCCGGCCCTGACCGAAGGCCGCGAGGCGCTGCGCCGCGAGGAGACCGGCTTTCGGACGCTGTGCGAGCGCTATGGCTTCGTGCTGCCGCTGGACCGGCTGGCCTACGTGGGCCACTGGGTCACGCCGCCGGGAGCCCCGAGACGATTCGATACGCGCTTCTTCGTGGCCCTGGCGCCGCCGGACCAGCAGGCGAGCCACGATGGCTGCGAGACCATCGCCCACGCCTGGCTGACCCCCGCCGAGGCCCTTGACGCGCATCGTCACGGCCGTCTGGCGCTGGGTTACCCCACCCTGCGTACCCTTCGCCTGCTCGCTGATTTCACCAACGCCGAGGCGCTGCTGCGCCACGCCCATGCCAATCCGCCGACGCCGCACCCCAGCCGGCCCTGGCCGGCTCGCAAGGGCGGCGCCGACTGGCAAGTGGAGCCGGATGCGCCGGCCTATGCGGAGGTGTCTCGCCTGGACCCCTACCGCCATGGCACGGCCAGCGCCGAGATCGTGCCCGGTCAAGCGGTCGTGCTCGCCCCCGGGGTGACCCGGGTGACCGCGCCCAACCCGGGGGTAATGACAGGCCCCGGCACCAACGGCTACCTGCTCGGCGACGGCCGGGATCACCTGGTCATCGACCCCGGTCCTGCGGACCCCGCCCACCTGGAGCACCTGCTGTCGCTGGCCGGCGGACGCATCTCCCGGGTGCTGGTGACCCACACCCATATCGACCACTCGCCGGGGGCGGCCTGGCTCAAGGCGCGCACCGGCGCTCGGCTGGTGGGTCTGCCGCCGCCGGCCGGGGCGAGCCAGGATGATAGCTTCGTGCCGGACCACCGGCCGGACCACGGCGAGCGCCTCGAAACGCCTGCCGGGTCGCTGAGGGTGCTGCACACGCCGGGGCATGCCTCCAACCACCTCTGCTACCTGCTGGAGCCTCAGCGGCTGCTGTTCGCCGGCGACCAGGTCATGCAGGGCTCCACGGTGGTGATCAACCCACCTGACGGCGATATGGGCGCCTATCTGGCGGCGCTTCACACCCTGGGAGAGGAGCCCTTCGACACCATCGCGCCGGGTCACGGCTTCCTGATCGGCCAGGCCCATGCCGCCATCGATTTCCTGGTCACCCACCGCCTGGCCAGGGAGCACAAGGTGCGCCGGGCCCTGTCGCGCCATGGGCCGGCCAGCCTGGAAACGCTGACGCGCTATGCCTATGACGATGTGCCGGAGGCGCGGTTGGGCGTGGCGGCCCGCTCAGCCCTGGCCCACCTGCTCAAGCTGGAGGCCGAGGGGCGTGCCGAGCAGCGGGCGGGGCAGTGGGTCTCACGGCAGGGCTGATCGCCGCTTGCCCCGGCGTGTCCCTTGTCAGGTCTACGCCCAGCGCTCGTCGGCGGTGAAGGCCACGGTGAACCAGCGCCGCTCCGGGGGCGTGCTTAGCCCGGCGCTGATCTGTTCGCGGATCTCGTCAAGCACTGCAATACCCTTGCCCTGCCCGTACTCGGGGGTGGTGACGATATGGATCTCGATGAAGTGACCGCGGCCGGATTTTGCCACGTGGCTGTAGTAGGTGAGCAGCCCCTCGCGGGCCATCACCGGGGCCATGGCGGCGTGCACCTCGCGGTCGATTTCGCTCGGGGCCATCAGGAACACTTCCTTCATGGCTCGCTTCACGATGCCGATCGGCACCGGCATGAAGCAGGCGGTCAGCACCATGAGCAGTAGGGAGTCGACGTAGCGGGTCAGGTGCGCCCAGGCGGTATCCTGCAGCATCAGGGCGATGGAGAAGGCGACCAGCAGGGCCGTGGTAATCAGCGCCGCCATCAGCCAACCCTGGATATCGATGCGCACGAACTCGGAGTTGGCGCGACGATTGAGGCGCTTCTGATAGATCACCATGGTATAGCAGGTGATCGCGACCACCACCGCGTAGGCGATGGCGAGGTCGAAGTCGAGCTCGCGGCCGCCCTCCATCAGCCCCTGGGCGGCGTTGAGGAAGGCGTAGAAGCACAGCAGCATCAGGATGGCGCCGTTGAGGGCCGCCACCAGCGGCTCCAGGTGCCAGTAGCCGTGCTGGAAGCGCTGGCTGGCCTCGCGAATGGCTAGCCGGGCCACCACCAGAGAGAGGCCGGACATGGCCGCATCGATAGTGGAGAAGACACCGTCGAAGAGGATCGACTGTGACCCGGCGAGCAGGCCGAAGGTGACCCCCAGGCCGGAGACAACCAGGGTGACGACGATGGAAACCTTGAGGGCGCGCTGTTCGAGGGTGGCTTGCATGATGGCTCTGCGGCGGTTCGAGAGAGAAAACCCCCGATTCTAGCCGAGCCGACAATGCCAGGCGAGGGGACGGGCATGTCTTGTGCGTCGCGGTGCCAGAGCCGTTGATTCAGCCGCCATTGCCAAGGCGGCCGGGGCGACGCCAGACTGGTTTCATCGTTACCCGACCCCAGGAGCCTTTTATGAGTCGACCGATCATCGCCGACAACCAACCCAAACCGGTCATGCTTGAGAAGGGCAAGACGTACGCCTTCTGTGCCTGCGGGCATTCGCAGACGCAGCCCTTCTGCGACGGCTCACACAAGGGCACGGGCCTGAACCCCAAGGTCTTTGTGGCCGAGGAGGACGGCGAAGCATACCTCTGCCAGTGCAAGCAGACCGGCAACGCCCCTTTCTGCGATGGCACCCACCAACAGTTCAGCCAGGAACAGGTAGGCAAGGAAGCGGGCCAGTGACCGACCGGGCCCGCTTCCGGCTGGTTTAGGGCCGGCAGACGAAATAGTCGTTCTGGATATCGTGTTCGAGTTGGTGTACCTGGATATCGCGGAAGCCTGCCTCTTCCAGGTAGGCCAGGGCCCGCTCGCGGCCCCACATGGTGCCCAGCCCCTCGCCGCCCTGGGCCAGGGAGACCGTCATGCAGTGGCCTACCGAGAGCGCATAGAGCAGCGCCCCTAGTGGGTGCTCGCGGTCCAGGTGGTGGTGGCTGGAAGCGTGGATATCCTGCACCAGGTAGATGCCATCCGGCGTCAGACTGCGGTGGATGCCCGCAAGCAAGCGCCGCGGCTGGCCCTGGTCGTGGATGCCGTCGAAGGTGGTGACCAGTTCGAAGCCCCCGGGCTCGGCGGTGGTGTCGAAGTCGCTAAGGTCTCGAACCTCGAAGCGCAGGTTGGTAAGGCCCGCCGCCTCCACCTGCTTCCGTCCCCAGTCGATCGCCTCCGCCGAGAGGTCGTAGCCGACGAATTGGCTGGCCGGGTAGCGTTCGGCCATAGCCAAGAGCGCTCGGCCGCGCCCGCAGGCGCAATCCAGCACTCGGATGCCGGCCTCGAGCCGCTCGGGAAGCCCGGGCGCTAGGGGCAGGATGGCGTCGAACAGCGCCGGCAGCACCGTCTGGCCGCTGTCGCTGGCCATTACCTCCTGGAAGCGTGGATAGCGGGAGTAGGGTACGCCGCCGCCCTCGTGGAAACAGCGCACCACGTCATCCTCCACGCCGCCCAGCATGGCGATGAACTGGGCATAGACGGCCAGGTTGGCGGCGCCGGCATCGGTGAGCAGCTCGGCGTGCTCGCCCGGCAACCAGTAGGTGCCGCTCTCCGGGTCGGTGTCGGCGACCTGGCCGGCCACCATGCCGCCCAGCCACTCGCGCACGTAGCGTTCCTGCAGGCTGGTGCGTTGGGCCAGCGCCTTCGGCGTGATCGGCCCGGCAGCGGCCAGCGCCTCGAGCAGGCCGGTGCGGTGGCCGATGGAGGTAAGCAGCATCAGGCCACCCTCGTTGAGCGCCGAAACCAGACGCGTCTCGAAGTCGTCGGTGCTAGCCTTGTGGTCATGGGGAAGGGCGATGTCGCACATGATCGTGTCCTCTTGTCGTTGTCGGTAGGGACAGGTTCAGCATAGGGCGGCGGCATGGCCGACATGCAGGCGCTTCGCGCCGCAACCGGGGGTTTCCTGCCATGCGCGACCCCACCGCTACCATCGCACTCCTGGCGGTACCCGAGACCACCGCCTCCACCCTCTATGGCATGTACGATCTGTTCGGTGCCACCGGCCGCGACTGGGAGCTGCTGGTGCACGGCCGCAGCGGATCTTCGCTGCTGCATCCGTGCATTGTCTCCCGGGATGGACGCGGCTTTCGCACCGCCAACGGCGCCTGGATCCAGCCCGACGGCGCCCTGGACGAGGTTCACGAGCCGCTGGCCATCTGCATTCCCGACCTGTTGGTGGCGCCTGAGGAGCCCTTGGCCGGGCGCTATGTGGCCGAGCTCGCTTGGCTGCGGGAGGCCCACGCCCGGGACGTGCTGCTCGCCGCCGCCTGCACCGGCGCACTGCTGTTGGCTGAAGCGGGGCTGCTCGAGGGACAGGCCGCCACCACCCACTGGGCCTACTGCGATGTGCTGGCGCGTCGCTATCCCGGCGTGCAGGTGCACGCCCACCGCGCCCTGGTGGTAAGCGGGGAGGGGGAGCGGCTGATCATGGCCGGTGGCGGCACCACCTGGATGGACCTGGCGCTATTCCTGGTGGCGCGGCTGGTGGGCATCGACGAGGCGATGCATCTGGCGCGGGTCTACCTGATCGATTGGCACGGCCAGGGGCAGCAGCCCTACGCTGCCCTGACCAGTGCCCGCCAGGCGAACGATGCCGAGATTTCCCGCTGCCAGGTGTGGGTGGCCCGACACTACGACACTCGCTCACCCGTGGCGGGTATGGTCGAGCAGAGCGGCCTGACCGAGCGCTCCTTCAAGCGACGCTTCAAGCAGGCTACCGGCATGACGCCGATGGACTATGTGCACACCCTGCGCCTGGAGGAAGCCAAGCAGATGCTGGAGAGCGGCGATGCGCCCATCGACGAGGTAGCCGATGAGGTCGGCTACGCCGACCCGAGCTTCTTCCGCGCCCTGTTCCGCCGCCGCGTCGGCCTCACCCCCAGCCACTACCGCAAGCGCTTTCGCGGCATGCGGCTTCGGCTGGAGTAGCCCCGGGCAAGCGTTTGACGATGAGCCGTGCGTGGTGGGTGGTGGCGTCACCCTGTCTTCTTTTCCGTTTACACTTCGCCCATGGCGAGGCTGGCGATGGCCGTTGGCCTCCTACAGACTGTTGTCCATAGCATTCACCCTTGGAGCGAGGAAGCGTCCATGAGCCAAGCCGTCATCGCCGACAACAAGCCGAAGAAGGTCACCCTGGAGAAGGGCAAGGAGTACGCCTTTTGCACCTGTGGCCGCTCCCAGGATCAGCCGTTCTGCGACGGCTCCCACCAGGGCACCGGTTTCAGTCCCAAGGTCTTCGAGGCCGAGGAAGACGGCGAGGCGGTTCTCTGTCAGTGCAAGCAGACCGGCGATGCGCCCTTTTGCGATGGCACCCACGCCCAGCTCAGCGAGGATCAGGTGGGCGAAGAGGCGCCAGAGCGCGACGATCAGGACGCGGATCGCATGCCCGAGGCGAAGGCCACCGAGGAGGAGCCCACCGTCGCGTTCATCCACCAGTTGGCCCGGGAGGGGCTCGAAGGCGTGGGACGCCACGGGCCCATATCCGCCATGGGGGTTCCGCGCCATACGCTGCCCGAATGGGATGACCTGCAGTTGATGGTGGCCCAGCTGGCCACCCAACCCCTACTGGACGACGCCGAGGTGGCCACCCGGCTCATCATCGGGCCCGAGGCCAAGAAGCCGTTGACCCTGGAGATGCCGCTGCTGGTCTCCGACATGAGCTTCGGTGCGCTCTCCGAGGAGGCCAAGATCGCCCTGGCCCGCGGCGCCGAGCGGGCCGGCACCGGCATCTGCTCCGGCGAAGGCGGCATGCTGCCCGAGGAGCAGCAGGAAAACTCTCGCTACTTCTATGAGCTGGCCAGCGCCAAGTTCGGCTACGACGAGAGCCTGCTCGAGGGTGTGCAGGCCTTTCACTTCAAGGGCGGCCAGGGGGCCAAGACCGGTACCGGCGGCCACCTGCCGGGCAGTAAGAACGTCGGCCGGATCGCCGAGGTGCGCGGCCTGACCGAGGGCGAGCCGGCCTATTCGCCGGCCACCTTCGAGGACCTGCACAGCACCGCCGACTTCCGGCGCTTCGCCGACCGGGTTCGCGAGGTGACCGGCGGGATTCCGGTGGGCTTCAAACTCAGCGCCAACCATGTCGAGCGCGATATCCAGTTCGCCCTGGACGCCGGCGCCGACTACCTGATCCTCGACGGTCGCGGAGGCGGGACCGGTGCGGCCCCCAGCATGTTCCGCGACCATATCAGCGTGCCCACCATCCCCGCGCTGGCCCGCGCACGCCGCTATCTGGACGACGAAGGGGCCAGCGGCCGGGTGACCCTGATTGTCACCGGTGGCCTGCGACTGCCCATCGACTTCGTCAAGGCCCTGGCCCTGGGCGCCGACGGCATTGCTGTCGCCAACAGCGCCATGCAGTCCATCGGCTGCGTGGCGGCTCGCATCTGCAACACGAACAACTGTCCGGCGGGCATCGCCACCCAGCGGTCGGACCTGCGCCAGCGGCTGGATATCGACAAGTCCGCCCGACAGCTCGAGACCTTCCTGCGTTCATCCACGGCGCTGATGCAGATGATGGCGCGCGCCTGCGGCCATGACGACCTGGCCAAGTTCAACCGTGATGACCTCACGACCTGGAAGCGCGAGATGGCCCTGCTCAGCGGGGTGCCCTTCGCCGGCGTGATGGCGCCCGGGCACTGAGGCCTCGTCATCGTCACGATGACGCCGTATCGTGACCGACGGCGAGTGACACCGGGTGGGTAAATGCCATACGCCCGCTCGGGGCAATCGAGATAAGCCCTGATCGCCCCCGAGCGGGCGCGTGTTTTCTGGTGCCACGGCTTGCCGGATCAGTCCACCTTGGCGCTGGCAGACGCCGTGGCCGCCGCGCTGGAGCCGATGATGCCTTGCTGTCGTGCCAGGGCATAGGCGGCTCGAGGGCCGGTCCAGAGGGTGGGCAGCAGGATCAGCGAGACGGGAATCGCCGTGATCACGATGAACTGCTGCAGAGCCCCAATCTGCCCCGCGCCCATGTAGAGCAGGATGCCGGCCATCAGCGCCATGGCGATGCCCCAGAAGGCGCGCACCAGGCGGTTAGGTGCGTCGTGCCCGGCGCACACCACGGCGATGGCGTAGCTCATGGAATCGCCTGTCGTGGCGACGAAGATGCTGGTCAGCAGCAGGATGGCGAGTGCCATCAGGGTGCCGCCCGGCAGCGCCTGGGCCACGGTGAGGGTCGCCACGTCGAACTGGAAGTTGTTGAGCGCCTCGCTGAGGTCGATCACCCCGGTCAGCTGGAAGTGGATGCCGGAGCCCCCCAGCAGGGTGAACCAGATGGCGGTAGCCACCGGGGCCATCACTGCCACGGCCAGGATCATCTCGCGGATGGTACGCCCGCGGGAAATGCGCGCCACGAAGATCGCCATCAGCGGCGCATAGCCGATGAACCAGGCGAAGAAGAACACCGTCCACCACTGCATCCACCAGGCGGGGGCCGTCTCGGCGGTCATGGTGGCCATGGCGAAGAATGATGACAGGTACTCGCCGAAGCCCTGGCTGAAGGCATTGACCAGAAACAGGGTCGGACCGGCCACCAGGATCACCGCGGCGATGGCCAGCGCCAGGAAGACGTTGAAGCGCGACAGGAACTGGATCCCCCGGTGGATGCCGGTCATCGCCGAGGTGACATAGACCGCCGCCAGCAGCACCAGGATGCCGAGCTGGGTAGCATAGCCCTGGCTGACACCGAAGAGCTCATGCAGGCCGAAACTCACCTGGGTCGCGAGAAAGCCGATCGGGCCCACCGTGCCTGCCACGACCGCGATCACGCAGCAGGCATCCACCACGCTGCCGAAGGCACCCTTCATGATGCGCTCGCCGAATACCGGGTAGAGCAGGGTGCGCGGCTGCAGCGGCTGGCCCTTCACGTAGTGGGCATGAGCCAGCACGATGGCGGAAAGCGAACCCAGTACCGCCCAGGCCAGAAAGCCCCAGTGCATGAACGACTGGGCCAGGGCGCCGGCCACGGCCTCGGCGGTACCCGCCTCGGTATCGAAGGCCGGCGGGGTGACCACGAAGTGATAGACCGGCTCGCCCGCGGCGAAGAACACGCCGCCCCCGGCCAGCAGGGTGCACATGATCATCGACAGCCACTTGAAGGTGCC
>CAYWBG010000080.1:0-10664 GCA_964456005.1 uncultured Halomonas sp. | reverse complement strand
CTGACAGGACACCGCCCGACGCTTATGCTGGGAGGCCCTATCCGTTTGGCCAACAGGTGAACCGCCCCGTGAAACGACTGCTGATACCCGCCCTGCTGCTCGCCGCCGCCCTGCCCCTTGGCGCCTCCGTCGCCCAGGCCGAGGAGGCCACGCCCGATGTCATCCTGCACACCAGCCAGGGTGCCATCGGCATCGAACTGTTCGAGGCCGAGGCCCCGGA
The DNA here is from genome assembly GCA_964456005.1 of uncultured Halomonas sp. Lineage (GTDB taxonomy): Bacteria > Pseudomonadota > Gammaproteobacteria > Pseudomonadales > Halomonadaceae > Halomonas. Next base: position 10,444 of record CAYWBG010000080.1, on the reverse strand, counting down.
GAGCGTCAACAACTTCCTCACCTATGTGCAGGAGGGCCACTACGACGGCACCATCTTCCACCGGGTGATCGACGGCTTCATGATCCAGGGCGGTGGCTTCGACGAGGCGATGCGTCAGAAGTCGACCCGCGACCCCATCACCAACGAGGCCGACAACGGCCTGAAGAACCGGCGCGGCACCCTGGCCATGGCTCGCACCGGCGCCCCCCACTCCGCCACCGCCCAGTTCTTCATCAACGTCGACGACAATGGGTTTCTGGACCACGTCAGCCCCCAGTCCGCCCAGACCTGGGGCTACGCGGTATTCGGCCAGGTAGTAGAGGGCATGGACGTGGTCGACGCCATCAAGCGGGTCCCCACCACCCGCCGCGGCCCTTTCCAGGACGTCCCCGAGGAGCCGGTGGTGATCGAGCGTGCCGAGCGTCCCTGACCCGTGCACAACCGCTATCTGCTGATGCGCCACGGCCACAGCCAGGCCAACGCCCGGGGGCTGATCATCAGCTCGCCGGCGCGCGGCCTGAGCGACTTCGGCCTCTCCCCCGAGGGTGAGGCCCAGCTCGAGGCCCTGCTGGCCGACTGGCGCTGGCCGGTGCCGACGGGGGTCGTCCATTCGGACTTCCTGCGCACCACCCAGACCGCCGCCCGGATGGCGACACACTTCGGCCTGGCCCTCGAGGCCGAGCCTCGGCTGCGCGAGCGCCATTTCGGCGAGTTGGACGGTGGCGGCGACGACCGCTATCCCGAGGTGTGGGCCCGCGACGCCGACAGTCCCGAGCATCGCGCCTTCGGCGTGGAGCCGATCTGCGCGGTGGCCGCCCGCATGCATGGGGTGATTGAAGGGCTCGAAAAGCGCTACCGGGACGAGACGCTGCTGCTGGTCAGCCACGGCGACCCGCTGCAGATTCTGCTCACCGCCCTGGCGGGGCGGCCGCTGACCCACCATCGAGAGCAACCGCCGCTGGCCCCGGCCAGCGTCACCCCGTACCCTGGCTGACACGCCACGCACAGAGGAGAGCAAGGTGGCAAAGCTGCTGTTTCGACTGGGCAATGTCCCCGACGAGGAGATCGAGGAGGTGCGCGAGCTGCTCGAGGCCCGCGGTTTCGACACCTTCGAGACCCGCGCCGGCTTCTGGGGACTGGGGGTGGCCGCTATCTGGCTGCGCGACGAGAGCCAGTTCGAGGCGGCCCGAGAGGCGCTCGACGACTACCAGCAGGGGCTGGGGGAGCGCGTTCGCCGGGAGCGCAGGGACCTGGCCGAGCGCGGCGAGTCGCCCACCCTGTGGAAACGCCTGCTGCACCACCCCATCCGCACGCTGCTGGTCACCGCCGCCGTCGTGGCGATCCTCGCCCTGACGCTGCTGCCCTTCCTGGGGCTGATGGAGTAGCCGAGTGACGCCTTAACGGGCGCCACGATGCGCCGGCGTCGCGTCCGCCGCCAGGGCGTCACGCAGTTCCTCGAGGCACGGCGTCAGGTCCGAGCCCAGAGACGCCACGGCCGGCCGGGCAAAGAAGAAGCCCTGCTGACGGGTGAGACCGAGCCGGCCCAGCCACAGCGCCTCCTCGCGGGTCTCGACGCCCTCGGCGATCACCCCTAGGCCGAGTTCGCAAGCCATGCCATACACGGAACGGAGCAGCGCCTGGCGACGAGAATCCCGGTCGCAGCCCATGACCAGCTCCCGGTCGACCTTCAGCATGTCAGGCTCCAGCACGGTGAGAAGGTCAAGGTTGGCATAGCCGCTGCCGAAGTCATCCAGCGCCGTGCTAAAGCCCATGGAGCGATAGCTGTCGATGATGTGCTTGAGATGCGCCTGGTCGCTCACCCGCTCGGTCTCGGTGAATTCGAAGACGATGCGTTCGGTGGGCCAGCCGACCCGCTGCGAAACATCCAGCGTTGCCTGGATACAGGCGGCAGGCTCGTAGACCGCATTGGGCAGGAAATTGATCGACAGCTTTTCCTGCATGCCGAGTTCGCTGGCCATCTCGATGGCCCTCACCCGACAGGCCTGATCGAAGCGATAGAGCAGCTCCCCGGTGACCTGGGAGAGCACGCTCCAGGCCGATTCCCCGTTCGGGCCGCGCACCAGAGCCTCGTAGGTCGTGACCCGCGCCTCGGCCAGGTCGACGATGGGCTGGAAGGCCATGGTGAAGTCGAAGGGCAACGCCCCCTCGCAGCGATTGCAATGACCCGCCACCCGCGCACAGTGATTCATCTCATCTTCCCTTGGTGCCCTTCCGGCATATCTACTCGTTGAGTAACAGCTCGACGCGTCGGTTGGCCGCACGGCCCTCGGCACTGTCGTTGCTTTCCAGCGGTTGTGTGTCGGCATAGCCGATGGCCCGGAGCCGGGATTCTGCGACTCCCGCCGTGGCAAGGTAGCGCAATACGGCAATGGCCCGGGCCGTGGAGAGCTCCCAGTTCGACGGGAAACGCTCCGTTGATATGGGGATACTGTCGGTATGCCCCTCCACGGATATCTGGCCCTCGAACGCCTCGAGCGTCTCCACCAGATCCTGCAGCACCTCACGCCCGCCCGAAGTGAGCGCCGCCTGGCCACTGGAGAAGAGCAGGTTGTCATCGATGCGCAGGGTGATCCCCCGCTCACCCTCGGCAACGCTGACCCCCTCGATCTCCAGCCCGCGAAAGCGAGGCTGCAGGCCCTCATGCCGGGGCTGTAGCCCCGAAGCCGCGGGGCCAAGCCCCCCCGCTAGTGCCAGGGCGGAGACCTGGGCCACGGGGGAGACCCGGCGTGTCGACTCGCCGGCATACTCCGTCCCGTCCAGCCCCTGCCCCTGGCCGGCCATGGAAAGCAGCAGGACAAACAGGGTGATCAGCAGGGTGAGCACGTCCAGGTAGCTCATCAGCCAACCCTCACCCTCCCCGTCTGCGCCTGCACCAGGCAGCAGCGACTCCCGGTCGCCCCGATCAAGCATTACGACTCGCCTCGTCCTTCACGGGATTTAGCCGGCTCGGCTCCCGGATCTCGTCGTGGTAGTTGGCCACGAAGGAGTTGAGGGTCTCTTCGATGAAGGAGGGCAGGCGACGCTTGGTGATGAGCGAGATGCCCTCGAGCACCATGTTCATGGCAATCAGGCGCTCCTCGGTCCGTCGCTCCAGCTTCACCGCGATGGGCTTGAACACCAGATTGGCCAGCAGGATGCCGTAGAAGGTGGTGAGCAAGGCCACCGCCATGCGCGGACCGATGACATCCAGGTCTCCGGCCTCCATCACCTCGAGCATGTTCACCAGCCCCACCAGAGTGCCGATCATGCCAAAGGCGGGGGCATAGGTGGCCATGGTACGAAAGATCTGTGCCTCGGCCATTTCACGGGCCTTGAGGCGTGCAATACGCCAGCGAAGCAGGTCGAAGATCTCCTGCTCCTTGGTATTGGCGATCACCAGCTGGATGCCGGTGCGCAGAAAGGGGTTACGAGTGTGCTCCAGCGCTTCCTCCACCGCGCGAACGTCACCCTTGAACCACAGCCGCGACATGTCCACCAGCTCCTTGATGTCGTCACGGGTATAAGTGTTCTCGCGGCGAAACACCAGCCCGACCAGCCGCACCACCCTTACCACTTCCTTGAGTGGATAGCTGATGAAGGTCGCCGCCATGGTGCCGGCCAGCACGATCCCCAGCCCCGGCAGGTTGAGAAAGCTCTGGGGGGATTCCGCGGTGAAAAACAGGACGCTGGCCAGCAACACGCTGCTGGCAAATATGCCGATGAGCGTCGAGGGGTTCATGCACGGCTCCTTGCCGGTAAAGAGGTATAACGAGGTATCGGCCATCCACCACCAACCTTTAGCCATACCCACCGGACAAGGCGCAGGCACGAGTGATAATCTCTGGGTCAAGACTTGCCATCCGAGGGCACACCCGGCTCTCACCACCAGAAAGGCAGGCATCATGTTGCAGGGAGAGACATACATGACGGGAGAGAGGGAAGCTGACGCCTTTGGCATCGCGCTCCAGCCGATCCACGACGCCGAGGACCGGCATGCCGCCGACCGACTGATCTACCGCCACCAGGGCGAACCTCAGGAAGACCCCGTCGCCGAGACGGCGAGGGCACTCGCGACCGCCATCTACGAACTGGATGACCGCCAGCGACTCGGTAAGCGGGACCTGGTGATCGACCTGCCGCTGGAGTGGCTGGACCGCCAAGACCTGTTCCCGTCGCCCGCCCGCCAGATGATCATCGGCCTGCCCCGGGACCTCGCCCTGGGACCGGATCTCTATGCCAAGCTGGACCAGGTTCGCGAGCGTGGCTACCGGCTACTGGTCCATGCGGCCAGCCTGCGCGGACAAGGCCGGGAGCTCGATGCGCGGATCGACCTGGTTCGCCTGCGTCACCCCGAGGAGCTCGACGACGACCGGCTCCGCGCCCTTCGCCTGCGCGGCATCAGGCTGCTGGCCGACGACATCCACGACCCGGAGCGCCTGGCCAGTTTCCGCGACCTGGACTGCCATCTGTTCGACGGCCGCTACCTGGCCGAGCCGGCCTTCTACACCGCCCGCCACCGTGGGCGTCATGGCAATCGTGCCGCCCAGCTGCGGCTGGTCAATGAGCTCTATCGGGATGACGTGGACCTAGTGCGGCTCTACGAGCTGATCCTGCAGATGCCCCACCTGCACATTGCCATACTCCGGCGAGCCAACTCGGTGCATTTCACCCATGGCAACAGCCAGGCCGTGGAGCTCAAGCGGGCCATCCCCATCCTCGGCCTCAACGAGCTGCGTCGACTGGTGATGACCCTGTCGCTGGCCGGCGAGATGCCGTCATCGAAACTCAAGGTGCGCATGGCCCTGATTCGCGCCTTCTTGTGCCGCAACCTGGCCGCGCCCTTTCGCAACATCGACCCTGAGGATGCCTTCACCACCGGCCTGTTCTCGATGATGGGGCCGCTGCTGGACGAGACACAGGACGACCTGCTCGACGAACTCCCCCTGGAGGCTCCCCTCCGCGAGGCGCTGACCCGGCGGACCGGGCACCTGGGCGCCATCCTGGCGCTGGCCGAACAGCATGAGCGGCAGGTAGCGGAGTCGAACGATACCCTGACGCTGGACCGGCTGCAGCAGTGCTACCTGGACGCCATCGGCCAGACCGACCAGCTGATGAGCCATCTCTAAACCACAACGGCTCAGCCGTCCTGGAGCCGGACGCGCAGGCGGCTGACCGCCTGACTGTGGAGCTGGCAGACGCGCGACTCGGTCACGCCCAGCACGGCACCGATCTCCTTGAGGTTGAGCTCCTCCTGGTAATAGAGCGCCATGAGCAGCTTCTCACGCTCGGGCAGGGCCTCGATCGCCTGGGTGAGGCGCCCGCGCTGCTCGCCGTCCAACAGGTCCGCGAAGGGCGACGGCAGGGCCTGGCCGTCGTTGCCGGGATCGGCGCCCTCCGCCACCAGCTCCTCGTAGGGCAGCAGCTGGCCATTGTTGGTGTCGTTGAGCAGCCGACGATAGTCGGCCAGGTCCATGTCGAGGTCAGCGGCGATCTCATGCTCCTCGGCGGGGCGGCCCCACTGCTGCTCCAGGCGCCGCACCGCCTCGTCCACCGCCCGGGCATTGCGACGCACGCTGCGCGGCAGCCAGTCGCGACTGCGCAGCTCGTCGAGCATCGCGCCGCGGATACGCTGGCTGGCAAAGGTGGCGAAGCTCGCGCCCTGGCCGGCATCGAAACGGTTCAGCGCCTCCAGCAGGCCCACCGTGCCGGACTGGATCAAGTCGTCCAGTTCGATGCTCGCCGGCAGCCTGACCTGGAGCGCCAACGCCTGACGCCTTACCTGCGGCAGGTACTGGGTGAGAAGCGCATTCTGGTCGATCTTTCCCTTAGCTGTGTACATCCCGTTCGACTGCCTCTGTCAGGACCTTTATGTCACCGGTAGTTGACGATCACCTGCAACCCCTGAACCGCCACCGCACCGCGCTGCCCCGGCACCAGGGAGAAACGGAAATGCAGCGAGGTGCCAGCCGGGAGGCCCGCCAGCGCCTGGCTGGTCCCTCGACTCCCCTGCAGTGGCAAACACCCATCGGCATGGCAGAGTCGGGCGCGGACCTGCTCGCCGGGCGCGACACGATACTGCCAGACCACGCTGTCGATCTGCCCCGCCACCAGGCTGTCGGGCGCGGAAAGGGGTGCCGAGGCGGTGTCGCGGTCGACCATGACGGCACGCACGCCGGGGGCCGTGGCCACCCAGCTGCCGGCCGCCTCAGCGTCGCCGGCGGGCAGCATCAGTACCAGCGCCCCCATCAACAGCTGGGTCAAGGTGGCCACGGCGCTCATGCCAGCACCACCAGCTGGATGCCCAGGTAGTGAGCGGCAGCCTGCTGCAGGTTGTCGAGGAGGCCGCGCCGGCCGAGCCCCGGCGAATGCACCAGCAGCAGCCTGCGGGGCCCCCCTCGCTCCACTAGCGACAACAGCAGTCGCCAGGCACGCCGAAAGGCCTCGGCATCGGCGTCCACCCAAAGCGCCCAGTGCGACTGCTGCTCCGCGAGAAGCGGCAGATGGGGGCTCTCCACCCCGACCGGCACCAGGCGCCACTGGCCGGCGTCGCCGACCCAGCGCCGCCCCCGACCCTGCCAGTCGCTCAGCAGGTCGCGCACCCTTTCGAGGTCCCGCTCCGGCAAGCCGATGACCAGCAGCGTCGATGCCTGGGTGGCGTGCGACGAGCGGCGGCCAACGGCCCGGCGGGGCGCCGAGGGCGATGCCGGCTTGGCCACGCCCGAACCCGCTCCTTCGCGGGCCAGGGCAACCAGCGTGTCGATCACATGCCCCGGGCAGGGGGCGGCATTCGTCGCTTGCTGAGATGCCCACTGCCTTAGCCCTGCCGCCTGATCCATGCCCATCTCAGTGCAACCCCTCGAGCCCGACCGAACCGAGTTCATGCAGCGCCTCCCGGGCGAGCCCCAGGTAGAGCAGCGCCTCCAGCAGCGTCTCGGCGCTGCAGCGGCGACGGCCCCCAAGCAGCCCCAGCAGTTCACCGCGCAGGGCGCGGGCCCAGGCCTCACTGCTGGCCTCTAGCTGGGCGGCCGCCGCGGCCAGACCCGCCGCCAGGGTCAGGCGAAGCGCCGGCGTCATGCCGGGGTCAGCCTCTGCCAGTCGGCGGTTGGCGCGGCGGGTCAGCACGGGGAGTGCGTCGGAGGCGAGCTGTGCCATCAGCAGCGGCACCGCTCGGCCACGCAGCCCCTCGGGAGCCAGCCAGTAGCAGCGCTTCAGCATGCGGTCGCTGTCGGCGTCGAACAGCTCGCCTCGCCAGGCGCGCAGCTTGTCCGACTCGTTGTCTCCCAGGGTCACCGGGCACACGGCTAGCCGGAGCTGCGCCTCGCGGCCCCGCCAGCGTACGGCACGCGGCTGACGAGGCGTCATGGCCGCCTCCAGGGACGCCAGGGGATAGCGCTCACCGCCGACCTCGACGCGCAGGCTGCCCCGCGCCTGAGCGACCCAATCCCGACCCCGTTCGGCGAGCCAGCCTCGCGACTCCGCCCCCGGCACACCCGCCAGCAGGTGAGCCCCCAGTGGGCCAGCGGCCTCGGCGTCGGCCAGTCGCTTGAGCTCACCTGCCGGCGCCAGGTGCTGAGGCCGCGGCAGCGCCGACCACTGCCCGGCGGCATCCAGGCAGAGGTCCGGGTGGGACCAGGCTTCGCCTCTCACTCGCGCACGCGCCATCCAGATACGGCTACCGCGGGGTGATTCGACACTCGCCAGCAGAGACGCCAGGCGCGTCGGCTGAAGACTGGCCGGCACGCCGGCCAGCGCCCAGGCTTCCTCCAGGCCGCGAAAGCCGGGGATCCGCTCGCGCAGGGCCGTCAGCAGCCAGGCGAGGCGTCGGCCCTGCCCCAGCAGCGCCACGGCGCCCGACACCGGTGGCTCCGGTGTCGGAGAGGAGCGCCGCACCGCCAGCGCCTGGCGCGACAGGACCCCCGCCTCGACCACGGCCATATCCTCCGGCACACGCTGACCGTGGGCCACGAACAGCAGCCGCAGGCCGTGACGCATCAGCGCATCAAGCAGCGGCCCCAGGCAACCGGCCTCATCCTGCTTGCTGATCACGCAGTCATCCAGTGCCAGGCCGGTCGCCCGAGCCGCCTGGCGATAGTTGGTGATCACTTCCTCCAGGGTCTCCGGCTGGCTGGCGGCATTCAGCACCAGCACCGGACGCACGGCGGTCCCACCCTTTAGCCGCGCCACCTGGTCGATCACGCCCTGGTCGCGCTGGCTCATGCCCACGGTATCGATGATCACGAAACGCGTGTCGGCCAGCGCCGGTAGCAGCGTCTCGAGCGGCTGGTCGAGATCCAGCCCGTGCATGGGAATCCCCAGCAGGTCGGCATAGATGCGCAGCTGCTCATGGGCACCGATGCGAAAGCCATCCGTGGAGACCAGGGCCACCTGGTCGGCGCCGTGGCGCATCACATAGCGTGACGCCAGCTTGGCGGCGGTGGTGGTCTTGCCGACGCCGGTGGGCCCGATCAGCGCCACGATACCGCCGCGGTCGAGCAGCGCCAGCTCGTCCTCCTGCACCGGTAAACGCGCCGCCAGCCGGCCCACCAGCCAGGCCTCCTCGTCCTCTGCCGCCAGCCAATCCGGAAGGCCTTCCAGCACCTCGTCGGTCACCGCACGGGAAAACCCCGATTCGGCCAGCCGGCTCGCCAGGCGTTGACGGGGCGTGTCTGGCGACGCCTCCGGCTGCCGGGAGGCGAGCAGGCCGCGCATTTCGTGCATCTCCTGGAGCAGACGGGTGCTCAGTGCCTGGAAGGCGTCATCACCGGACGCCGGGGAGGCGACCGCCTGCCTTGCCGGCCCCGCCTGGGGCTCAGGCGGGGCCGGCATATCGCTGGGCGCCAGGCTCATGGCCTCGGCGGCCCCATCGGCCATGGCCAGCACCTCGACCCCCGCCTCGGTGCGGCGGTTCGCCAGGATCAGGGCGTCCTCGCCCAGGGCAGCGCGCACCTGGCGCATGGCCGCGCGGCTGTTGGCCCCGGTGAATCGCATCACGCTCATTGACTCGCTGTCCCCCTCGTTCATTGTCCGCCGACCAGCTGAGTAACCCTCAGGGTGCGGTCATCGGGAATCTCTGCCTGGGACATCACCACCAGGTGTCGCAAACGCCGCCTCAGGAAGCGCGCCAGCACCGGGCGCAGGCTGTGCTGAACGACCAGTACCGGCGGCTCGCCGCTGGCCTCCTGGCGCTCCAGGGCCTTCTCGGCCTGGGTCATCAGGGTATCGGCCAGCCCCGGCTCCAGGGCCCCGCTGCCGTTCATGGCCTGCATCAGCACCTGCTCGAGCTGTGCTTCCAGACCGATCACCCGCAGCTCCTCGTCGCCGGGGAACCACTGCTGGGTAATGACGCGGCCGAGACCGATGCGCACCAGGGCGGTCAGCTCGGCGGCATCCTGCTGCTGGCCGGCATGTTCGGCCAGGGTGTCGAGGATGGTGCGCAGGTCACGGATCGAGACCTCCTCGTCGAGCAGGTTCTGCAGGATGCGCTGGAACACGGTGAGGGAAATGGCCTTGGGCACCACCTCCTCGACCAGGGACTTCTGCTCCTCGCCCAGCTTGTCCAGCAGCTTCTGCACCTCGGCGCGGCCCAGCATCTCCGGCGCATGGCGATGCAGCAGGTGGTTGAGGTGGGTGGCGACCACGGTGCTGGCGTCCACCACCGTATAGCCATAGACCTGGGCGTGCTCACGCTGACCCGCGTCGATCCACACGGCCGACAGGCCGAAGGCCGGGTCCCGGGTGGGCGTGCCCTGCAGTTCGCCGGAGACCTGACCGGGGTCGATGGCCAGCCACTTGCCCGGGAAGGCCTCGGCGCGACCGACCTCGGCGCCTTTCAGGGTGATCACATAGGTGCTCGGGCCCAGCTCCAGGTTGTCGCGGATATGCACCACCGGCGGCAGGAAGCCGACGTCCTGGGCGAACTTCTTGCGCACGCTCTTGATGCGCCCGAGCAGCTCGCCCTCCTGGCGCTGGTCGACCAGCGGGATCAGGCGATGGCCTACCTCGAGCCCCAGGGTATCGACCAGCTGCACATCGTCCCAGCTCGCTTCGGGTGCCTCCGGCGCCGATGGCAGCTCGGTCGAGAGCTCCTCGGCCACCTGCAGCTGCTCCTTCTGACGGATCAGGTACCAGGCCAGTCCGCCCAGCAGCACGGTGAAGAACAGGAAGACGAAGTTGGGCATGCCGGGCACCAGGCCGAGCAGCCCCATGACCGCCGCCGCCAGGATCATCACCTGGGGATTCACGAACAGCTGGCTGATCATCTGCTGGCCCACATCCTCATCGGTGGTGACCCGGGAGACGGTCACGCCTGCCGCCGTGGAAATCACCAGCGCCGGAATCTGCGCCACCAGGCCATCGCCAATGGTCATCAGGGTGTAGGTACGGGCCGCGTCGCCGAAGTCCATGCCGTGCTGCAGCATGCCGATCAGCAGGCCGCCGATGATGT
>CAYWBG010000079.1:0-10931 GCA_964456005.1 uncultured Halomonas sp. | reverse complement strand
GCACGCCCAGGGTATCGCGTCCGGCCAGCATCAGGCATTCCGAGGGCTGGCCGTCGCGCCCCGCGCGGCCGATCTCCTGGCTGTAGTTCTCGATCGACTTGGGTAGATCGAAGTGCACCACGGCACGGATGTCGGCCTTGTCGATGCCCATACCGAAGGCGATGGTGGCGACGATGCAGCTGGTTTGCCCGACCATGAAGTCGCGCTGGATCGCCTCGCGCCGCTCGCTCTCGAGCCCGGCATGGTAGGCGGTGGCAGCGATGCCGGCCTTGCTCAGGTAGGCGGCCAAGCGCTCGGCGGTCTGCTGCAGGGTGACATAGACGATGGTGGGGAAGGTGGCATCGCGGGTCTGGCGCTGTTGCAGCCAGCTGGTAAGGGCCCGTGGGCGTGCGTCGGCTGCCACCGGTGCCACCGTTAGGTCAAGGTTGGGCCGGTAGAAGCCGGTGGAGGTGACGTCAGCGGCTTCAATGGCGAAGCGCTGGCGCATGTCGTCGATGACCCGCGGTGTAGCCGTGGCGGTGAGCAGCAGCACCTGGGCAATGCCGAACTCTCGCTGGTAGTGGGGCAGCTTCAGGTAATCGGGGCGGAAGTTATGTCCCCATTCGGAGATGCAGTGGGCCTCGTCCACCACCATCAGCGAGATCGGTATCCGGCGGATGAAGGCGCGGAAGCGCTCGTTCTTCAGTCGCTCTACCGAGATCATCAGGATGCGTATCTCACCGCGCTCGACGCCCGCCATGACTGCTGATGCCTCCTCGCGGCTCTGGCCGGAGTCGATGCTGGCGGCCCTGATGCCATGGCGTTCCAGGAAGGCGAGCTGATCCTGCATCAAGGCCAGCAGTGGTGAGATGACCAGTGTGAGATGCGGCAGGTGCAGGGCGGGTAGCTGGTAGCAAAGGGACTTGCCCGAGCCGGTGGGAAAGATGGCCGCCGCCGAGCGACCGGCCACCACGGCCTCGATCACCGGGCGTTGTCCGGGCCGAAAATCGGGATAGCCGAAGACCTGCTGCAGGGTCTGCTGGATCATGACGCGCGCTCTCGAGGGGCTGGAGAATGTACTGGCTAGCTGTCCAGTATAGCGGCCCCGGGAGGTGATGGTCATCCGTCGGCAGGGTGAGGATTATCGTGCGGCGTCGTAACGTCCCCGGCGGCCGCGGGAGAACACCACCTGCCAGAGCTGTAGGTCCCGGGAGCGGAAGGCGCCGGCACAGACCGACAGGTAGTAGCGGAACATGCGGCGGGTGCGCTCGTTGTAGTTGGCGGCTACCTCGTTCCAGTGAGTATCGAAGTTCTCGAGCCAGGCCATCAGGGTGTGATCATAGTCGGGGCCGAAATTCTGCCAATCTTCCATCAGCAGGTGCGCTTCGCTGTCCTTGGCAACATGCATGGCCGAGGGCAGCACACCGTTGGGAAAGATGTACTTGTTGATCCAGGGATCGACGCTGATCTCCGAGTTGTTGGAACCGATGGTGTGCAACAGGAACAGTCCCTGGGCGTCGAGCAGCCGTTCGATGGTATTGAAGTAGGTAGCGTAGTTGCGGTGGCCCACGTGCTCGAACATGCCGATGGAGACGATGCGATCGAAGTGACCCTCCAGGTCGCGGTAGTCCTGGAGGAGGATCTCTACCGGCAGACCCGCACAGCGCTGGCGAGCGAGTTCCGCCTGCTCTTGGGAGATGGTGATGCCGGTCACCTCGACCCCATGATGGCGAGCGGCGTGCTCGGCGAAGCTGCCCCAGCCGCAGCCGATGTCCAGCACCCGCATCCCGGGGGCAAGCTGCAACTTGCGGCAGGCTAATTCCAGCTTGGCCAGCTGTGCCTCATGCAGGGAGTCGGCCTCTTTCCAGTAGCCGCAGGAGTAGCACATGGTGGGGTCTAGCATGCGCTCGAAGAGATCATTGCCCAGATCGTAGTGGGCCTCGCCGACGATATGGGCTCGGGCCTTGCTCTGCAGGTTGAAAAAGCCGGACTGCAGCCGGTACTTGAGCCGCTCGGCGGTGGTGTGAGCACGCTCACCCAGGCCGTGGCGAAGTAGACGACAGGCCATGTCGTCGATGCGGTCACACCCCCACCAGCCGTCCATGTAGGCTTCACCCAGCCCCAGGGTGCCCTGGCGCAGTACCCGGGAGAAAAATTCCGGGTGATAGACTCGAATGTCATGGGGCGCCTCGCCATTAAGGGTGACACCGGAGCCCTGGAGCAGCTGTTCGATGATGTGACGGGCACGGGTATCAGGCAAGGGGATGGGGGGGATGCGAGTGTCGCTGGTCATTGAGTCCTCCTGATCCAGCCGAAAAGATGAGTCCCGAACGGCACCGAAGGATGATTGCAGGCGTTCGGCCGGTTAGCCTTGAGCATAGACCAGCTTGAAAAACGGGGGAAACCGCCCCTGTGTTGCCAAATCGTCGCTCATGAATGAGGAGTTAAAGCCATGCACGTTATCATCGATCTCTGCGTCGTCCCGTTGGGTGTCGGCGTGTCGGTTTCTGAGCATATTGCCGCCTGCCAGCGGGTGATTCGGGACTCGGGACTCGAGCATCGCATGCACGCCTACGGCACTAACATCGAGGGTCCCTGGGACGAGGTGATGGCCGTGGTCAAGCGCTGCCATGAAGTGGTGCACGAGATGGGCGCACCGCGCATCACGACCACCCTCAAGCTCGGCACCCGCACCGACCGGGAGCAGCATATGGACGACAAGGTCGAAAGCGTGGAGGCGATGCTGGGCAAGGAGTAGTCGACGAGACACCCGATGCGGGGAGAGGTCCGATTGAATGTCAGGTTTTCGTTACATAGTGTCATGATTTCTCGCCATGCGCTTGGCAATATTGCTCGCCCAGAGGGTAGGTGTAAGGAAAATGTTACGCTGGGCCGGTGAGCTGGCATGAAACGGCTGTCTAGGCGGACCGGCAGGTTGTTCCGACCGGTGTCGAAGGGCTCTAGGCTGCGGGTTGTTGCGACAGGCAACTAACGTCCACAACAACAACCCCTGGAGACTCGACATGAACGCTCCCGCGCACCAGACCCGTTCCTCCTTCGATCCGGCGAACCCCATCGGGACCGATGGCTTCGAGTTCGTCGAGTACACCGCACCAACCGCCGAGGGCATCGAGGCCCTGCGTCGTCTCTTCCGCCAAATGGGCTTTACCGAGACCCGCCGACATCGCGCCAAGAAGGTTTTCCTGTTTCAGCAGGAGGGCGTCAACTTCGTACTCAATGCCGAACCGGAGAGCCATGCCGCCGAGTTCGCACGTGTCCATGGCCCCAGCGCCTGTGCCATGGCCTGGCGGGTGGCCGACGCTCGCCAGGCCTTCGAGCACGCCCTGGCCAATGGCGCCGAGGCGGTGGAGACCCCGGTCGGCCCCGGTGAGGTGGGGATCCCGGCGGTCAAGGGCATCGGCGGCTCGCTGCTCTACTTTGTCGATCACCGGGTCGACGAGCAGGGATGCACCATCTACGACATCGACTTCGAGCCCATCCCCGGCCGTACCCCGCAGGACAACAGCGTGGGCCTGCAGGTGCTCGATCACCTGACCCACAACGTCGACCGCGGGCGCATGGACCCCTGGGCGGATTTCTATACCGCCATCGCCAACTTCCGCGAGAACCGCTACTTCGATATCAAAGGCAAGAAGACCGGGCTGCACTCCCGTGCCATGACCGCTCCCTGCGGAAAGATGCACATCCCGATCAATGAGTCCGCGGACGACACCTCCCAGATCGCCGAATTCCTGCACGAGTACAACGGCGAGGGCATCCAGCACCTCGCCATGGCCACCGACGACATCTACGCCACGGTGCGCGCCTTGCGCGCCAACGGCGTGACCTTCCTGACCACGCCGGACACCTACTACGAGAAGGTGAATCAGCGGGTGCCCAACCACCAGGAGAAGATCGAAGAGCTTCGTGAACTGAGTCTGCTGGTGGACGGCGGGCCCGATGAGGGCGTGCTGCTGCAGATCTTCACCGAGACGGTGATCGGTCCGATCTTCTTCGAGATCATCCAGCGCAAGGGTAACGACGGCTTCGGGGAGGGCAACTTCAAGGCGCTCTTCGAATCCATCGAGGAGGACCAGATTCGCCGCGGCGTGCTCAAGGCCGAGTGAGGTGCGGTGCTCTCCTGCCGGAAAAGACAGAATAACATCATGGCAGGATGCCAAATCACGGCAATATCCATCACAATACTGGTCCAAGATGGCCCGGTATTGTGGTGTCAAAACATAAAAGCAATGTGATTCTCCTGGTGTAACATGACAACGAATACGCAACCTCGTGCCTTATGGCTCGGCCGCTGGGGCTTCGTGCTGGCGGCCACCGGCTCCGCAGTGGGCCTCGGCAATATCTGGAAGTTTCCCTACATCACCGGCGAGTTCGGCGGCGGCGCCTTCGTGCTGGTCTACCTGGCCTGCATCCTGGCGGTGGGCATCCCGGTGATGATGACCGAGATCGCCTTCGGGCGCCGCGGCCGCGGCAGCCCCATCGATGCCGTGAGACGGATGGCCAACGAGTCGGGGCGCTCCTCTGCCTGGTCGCTGCTGGGCTGGATGGCGATGCTCTGCGGCTTCATGATCCTCTCCTTCTACGCTGTGGTGGCCGGCTGGTCCTTCGCCTACCTGTGGAAGATGCTGACCGGCGCCTTCGCCGGGGCCGGCGCCGACGACATGGTGGCTATCTTCACCGCCAACAACGAGAATCCCCTGAGCCTCGGCTTCTGGAGCACCTTGGTGGTGGTGGCCACGATGCTGATCGTGGGCAAGGGGGTGCAGGCCGGTATCGAGAAGAGCGTCAGCTGGATGATGCCGGGCATGGTGGTAATGCTGTTGATCCTGATCGGCTACGGGATGTTCTCCGGGGGCTTCGGCGAGGCCTGGCGATTCCTGTTCTCCTTCGATGCCGGCGGCCTTTCCAGCGAAGGCATGCTGGCGGCGCTGGGGCACGCCTTCTTCACCCTGTCGCTGGCGTCGGGCGCCATCCTGACCTATGGCAGCTACCTGCCTGCCCGGGCCTCCATCGCCCGCACTACCCTGGCGGTGGCCGCTGCCGATACGCTGGTGGCGCTGATGGCGGGACTGGCCATCTTCCCGATCATCTTCGCCAACGGCATGAGTCCGGGCGAGGGACCGGGGCTGATTTTCATGAGCCTGCCGCTGGCCTTCCAGGCGATGCCCCTGGGTACCCTGTTCGGGATCCTGTTCTTCGTGATGCTCTCCATGGCCGCTCTGACCTCGTCGATCTCCATGGTGGAGGCCACCGTCTCCTGGCTGACCGACAACAAGGGGTTGTCACGGCGCGCGGCGGCCTGGGGCAGCGGCATCGTCCTGTGGCTGGTCAGCACCCTGGCGATGCTGTCGTTCAATGTTGGCGCCGACTGGACCCTGGCCGGACGCCACTTCTTCGCCTGGCTCGACTACCTGACCTCGCGCTGGATGATGCCCCTGGGGGGGCTGGGCGTCGTGCTGTTGGCCGGCTTCATGCTCAAGAGCGAGATCCTGCGCGATGAGCTCGGGTTGTCGCCCCGCGCCCATGCGCTGTGGCTCTTCGCCGTGCGCTACTTCGCACCGCTGGGCATCCTGGTGATCTTCGCCGATGCCCTGGGCGTGGCCCGTATCGAATTCGGCCTCCACTGGCCCTGGCTGCTGGCGACACTGGTGGTGATCACCCTCGTCGGTGAGTTGGCCAGTCCCAGGCTGCGCCGCACCCTCCAGGGCTGAGTCCTCCTCGGTGCCCACGCCATCGCCCCCGCCTTGTCGGGGGCGATGGCGTTGGGGGTAGCGCGAAAGGTTATAAGCTCGGAGCGTATGGAGAGTGGCAGTCGCGGGACAAATTCATTACCTTTCGGAATATAGAGAACTATATTGTCGGAGGTAATGGAATATGGAGGAGGGCGCATCTCGCCACCACTCCCCGCGCTCCGCGTTCGCGCCGGGCAGCGTCAGCCTGGTGGGGGCGGGGCCCGGTGATCCGGAGCTGCTGACCCTCAAGGCGCTGCGACGCCTCCAGCAGGCCGAGGTGATCCTTCACGATCGGCTGGTCAGCATGGAGATTCTGGCCCTGGCCAATCCCGAGGCGGAACGCCACTACGTGGGCAAGGCGCGCTCGAACCACAGCGTGCCCCAGGAGGAGATCAGCCAGGCGCTGGTGAACTGGGCGCGTTCCGGGAAGCGCGTCGTCCGCCTGAAGGGGGGAGATCCCTTCATCTTCGGGCGCGGGGGCGAGGAGCTCGAAACGCTGGCGGCGGCGGGGATCCCGGTCGAGGTTGTTCCCGGGATCACCGCGGCCTCGGGCTGTGCCGCCTATGCCGGCATCCCGCTGACCCACCGCGACCACGCCCAGTCGGTGCGCTTCGTTACCGGCCACCTGAAGGACGACAGTGCCAGTCTCGACTGGACCTGCCTGGCACGTCCGGGTCAGACCCTGGTCTTCTACATGGGCCTGCACGGCCTGCCCGAGATCTGCCACCAGCTGGTCGCCCATGGCCTGGCATCGGCGACGCCGATGGCGCTGATCGAGCAGGGCACCACAGCGCGCCAGCGGGTGCATCGCGGCACCCTCGCTGATCTGCCAGCTCGGCTGGCGCAGGCGCCGATCCAGCCCCCCACCCTGATCATCGTCGGCGGCGTGGTGACGCTGCACGATGCCCTTGCCTGGTTCAACGCCGCCCATGCCGGGGCCAGCGGCTGGGATACCGCGCGTCGCGTTTGAGCTGTCAGGCACACTTCATTCGTTCAGGGAGAAGCGATGCCGGAGGCGCCCCTGGCGACGACTCGCCGGCATGTCGTGCAGGGGGGAGTTGCCCCGTCAAGGTGCAGGGGCGTGGTGCGGCGCCTTGCCGCTGCACCACAGCCTGCACTCGCTCAGGGCATTCGATGTCCTCCGGGGGCGTCATTGCTCATGTAAGTCATTGGATAAAAGCATTTTGGCGCGTCTTGCTGTCTTGTGGCGCACCCCTTGCAGAGTCAGTTGGCTGTCATTGCGACCGCTCGGCCACGGGGCCGGCGGAGCCGGGCACCACCACAACTCCCTCCCCCGGGAGGGCGCAAGGAGGTTCAAGTGACCACTTTCCCGCGCAAACATCCTTCCCTGTTTTCCCCAACGTGCCATGCCGGGTCGACGCCATCGACTAGCCGTCGGCTGGCGATAGCGCTTTTTGCCGCCCTTGCCCTAGGGAGTAGCACCCAGGCGCTGGCGGAGGAAGACCCGATAAAGGTCGGTATCCTGCATTCCCTTTCGGGCACCATGGCGATCAGCGAAACGGTGCTCAAGGACACCGTGGAGATGCTGATCGAGCAGCAGAATGAGCAGGGCGGTCTGCTGGGGCGCCAGCTCGAGGCGGTAGTGGTGGACCCGGCCTCCAACTGGCCGCTGTTCGCCGAGCGTGCCCGCGAGCTGCTCGCCCAGCATGAAGTCGACGTGGTCTTCGGTAACTGGACCTCGGTGTCGCGCAAGGCGGTGCTCCCGGTCTTCGAGGAGCTCAACGGCCTACTCTTCTACCCGGTGCAGTACGAGGGCGAGGAGTCATCCGAGAACGTCTTTTACACCGGGGCGGCGCCCAACCAGCAGTCGATTCCCGCGGTCAACTACCTGCATGATCAGGTGGGCGTCGAGCGCTGGGTGTTGGCGGGCACCGACTATGTCTTCCCGCGCACCACCAATCGCATCCTCGAGGCCTACCTCAAGGATGAGTTTGGTGTGGCCGACGAGGACATCATGGTCAACTACACCCCCTTCGGTCACTCCGACTGGCAGAACATCGTCTCGGATATCCGTCGCTTCGGCAGCGAGGGCAAGAAGACCGCAGTGGTCTCGACCATCAACGGCGACGCCAACGTGCCCTTCTATACGGAGCTAGGCAACCAGGGCGTGGATGCCGCGGATATCCCGGTAGTGGCCTTCTCGGTGGGCGAGCAGGAATTAACCGGTATCGACACCGGCCCGCTGGTCGGGCACCTGGCCGCCTGGAACTACTTCATGAGCGTCGACACCGATGTGAACTATGACTTCATCGATGCCTGGATCGAGTGGACCGGCGACGAGGAGGCGGTGACCAACGATCCCATGGAGGCCCACTATATTGGCTTCAACATGTGGGCCGAGGCGGTGCGCAAGGCCGGCACCACCGACCCCGATGCCATCAAGGATGCCATCATCGGTGTGGCGGTGCCCAACCTCACCGGCGGCTATGCGGCGATGATGCCCAACCACCACATCACCAAGCCGGTGCTGATCGGTGAGATCCAGGACAACGGCCAGTTCGACATCGTCTGGCAAACGCCTTCCACCGTGGCCGGCGATGCCTGGTCCGACTACCTGCCCGGCTCTCGGGACCTGATTGCCGACTGGCGTGCCCCGATGCGCTGCGGCAACTTCAATGTGTCCACGGGTACCTGTGGCGGCAGCACCGCGGCCGAAGAAGCCGAGGCTGCCCTGTCCGAGTAAGCTCCAAAGGCTCCGCCGCCCTTCTGGGCGGTGGAGCGGCATGCCATCTCCCCTGACTCCATACCAGAGGAAACGCCCGATGAGGAATGTCCCGTGGCCTTGGCCGATGACGGCCGAGGCGGGCCCTTGCCGTGCCCATTGCCGGGCATGGTGTCGGCCGCTGGTGTTGCTGGCCTTCCTGCTGGTGCCGATCCTGATATCGGCCAGCGTTCATGCCCAGGACTCGGAGCGCGATGAGGCGGCCCTGGCACTGCTGGAGGCGCTTGACGTCGACAGCTTCGCCACCAAGGGGGAAGCCATCGACGCCATCGTTGCCAGTGACGACGAACGGGCCCGCGGCTGGCTGCAGTCGCTGCTCGATGGCCGCCTGCAGCGCACCGAGGATGGCCGCTTCGTGGTGGTGCTGGACAATACCGGCCGCCACTGGCCCGTGGCGGACGCGCTCTCCGGGGAGTCACTCGGTGAGATGTCGCGTCGCGATCTGGATCGCATTGGCATCAACAATGCCCTGCGTAACCAGCTGCGCAGCGCCATCGCCGTCGTCGACCTCTATTCGCCGGACCTGGAACGGCGGCGCGCCTCCGCCGAGCGCTTGCTGGGAGAGGTGGATGCCGAGCTGGCCGAGTCGCTGGAGGCCCTGATCACCGAGGAGAGTGACCGTCGCGTGTCGCGACGACTCACCCAGGCGCTGGCGATCCATCGCCTGGAGCAGGGAGATATCGAGGCGGTGGCCGAGCTGGAGGGTAGCCTGCATCCCCGGATTCGCGTTGCCTTGAATCGCGCCGTGACGGCCGATGACCCGGTGGTCGCCGATGCCGCTCAGGCGGCGCTGGTCAGCATCGAACAGAATCTGCGCATCAATCGTGGCCTGGAAACCCTCTATTTCGGGCTGAGTCTCGGGTCGGTGCTGGTGCTGGCCGCCATCGGTCTGGCCATCACCTTCGGCGTGATGGGGGTGATCAATATGGCCCATGGCGAGCTGATCATGCTCGGTGCCTACACCACCTGGGCCATGCAGCAGCTGATCCCGGGACAGCCCGGCCTGGCGTTGATTCTGTCCATACCCGCCGGCTTTCTGGTGGCCGCCCTGGCCGGCATCATCATCGAGCGGGGGGTGATCCAGTTTCTCAAGGGCCGTCCCCTGGAGACCCTGCTGGCCACCTTCGGCATCAGCCTGATCCTCCAGCAGCTGGTGCGCACGGTTATCTCGCCCCAGAACCGCAGCGTAGTGACGCCGGAATGGATGAGCGGTTCCATCGCCGTCAATGATGCCCTGTCGCTGACCCTGAATCGAATGTATGTGCTGGGCTTCACCCTGGTGGTGTTCGCCGCCCTGATGCTGATCATGCGTCGTACCCGCCTGGGCCTGGAGGTTCGGGCGGTGACCCAGAACCGGGCCATGGCGCGCTCCATGGGCATCCGCGCGACCCGGGTCGATATCATGACCTTCGCCCTGGGGTCCGGCGTCGCCGGCCTGGCCGGGGTGGCCCTCTCGCAGCTCACCAACGTCGGCCCCAACCTGGGTCAGAACTATATCATCGACTCCTTCATGGTGGTGGTGTTCGGCGGCGTGGGTAATCTCTGGGGCACCCTGGTCGCCGGTCTTTCGCTGGGCGTGATCAATCAGATTCTCGAGCCCTGGGCGGGTGCCGTGCTGGCCAAGATCATCGTGCTGGTCTTCATCATCCTGTTCATCCAGAAGCGCCCCCGCGGACTCTTTCCGCAGAAGGGTCGCGCGGCGGAGGGTTAAGCCATGCACTCCTCAAGCTTTTGGCTGACACGGCCATTCAGTGAGCGCTCGACCCAGCTGTTTCTCGGCGTGTTGCTGGCCGCCCTGACGCTGGTGACGCTTCTGCATGTGGTCGTGCCCCAGGGGCATGCGCTGCATGTCAACGCCTATACCGTCAACCTGTTCGGCAAGTATCTGAGCTATGCGCTGCTCGCCGTGGCGGTGGACCTGGTCTGGGGCTATCTGGGCATCTTGAGCCTTGGTCATGGTGCCTTCTTCGCCCTGGGCGGTTACGCCATGGGCATGTACCTGATGCGTCAGATTGGCGACAGGGGGGTGTACGGACATCCCGAACTGCCGGATTTCATGGTCTTCCTGAACTGGGATTCGCTGCCCTGGTACTGGGCCGGCTTCGACATGGCCTGGTTCGCCTTCCTCATGGTGCTGCTGGCGCCGGGGGCGCTGGCCCTGGTGTTCGGCTTCCTGGCGTTCCGCTCGCGGGTCACCGGGGTCTACCTGTCGATCATCACCCAGGCGCTGACCTTCGCCCTCATGCTGGCTTTCTACCGCAACGAGATGGGTTTCGGCGGCAGCGACGGCCTCACCGACTTCCGGGATATTCTGGGCTTCAACCTGCGCAGCAACGAGACTCGGTTGGGGCTCTTTCTGGCCACCGGCGTGGCGTTGGGGCTGGGCTATGTGCTGTGCCGCGCCATCGTCGGCAGCAAGCTGGGCCGGGTCTGCGTGGCGACTCGCGACGCCGAGG
>CAYWBG010000078.1:0-11041 GCA_964456005.1 uncultured Halomonas sp. | reverse complement strand
TCCCACTCCTCAGCGGCCTGTTCCCCGCGCTGCTGGTTCACCGCCAGGCAGACCAGGATGGCGACAGAAAACAGCGCCGCGCAGAAGAGAATTGATGCCTGAAGTCCCACCCATGCCTGGAGCAGCCCCAGGCCTACGATGCCAAATGTAGCAGCCAGCCGGTTGGCCAGCCCCCAGAAGCCGAAGAACTCTGCAGCCTTGCGGCTTGGCGAGAAGATCCCTACCAGAGTACGGCCGGCCGACTGGCTCGAGCCGAGGCTCAACCCCGCCAGGGTTCCCACCCACAGGAAGAGATGCTGGGCCTCCCAGGCAAGATCAAAGCGGGTATTGAGAAAGTCCGTGACCTCGGGTGTGCTCCAGATGGCGAGAATGGCCGCCACCCAGAGCACTAAGGTCATTATGTAAGTGATCTTGGCGCCGATGCGATCCTGGATGAAACCGAAGCCCACCGCGCCCGCCGCTGCGGTGATCTGCACGATGATGAACATGATGTTGCGGATGTTTTCATCCCAGCCGATCACCTGGGCACCGTAGATGAAGGCAAAGGCAATGATGATGTTCACACCCGCCATGGAAAAGAGCAGGGAGACCAGAAAGATCCCCAGATCACGAAAGCGCCGAAGCTCCTCAAAGGTAGTGGAGAGGCGCTCCCAGGCGATCTCTCGATAGGGCTTTCCGGGCGGCTGGGGTGTGCCACGCTCCTTGACCCACAGGAAGGTGGGAATGGCCGCGACCAGGAAGAAGCCGGCGGCGAAGGGACCGACCCAGCGGATGCTATCGAAATTCTCCTCGGTAGCCTCGCCCAGCACAAGCAGAGTAAAGCCCGCGGCGAAGAGTCCACCCACGTAGCCCAGCGCCCAGCCGAAACCCGAGATCTTGCCCAGCTCCCGCGGCGGCCCGAGGCCGGGCAGGAAGGAGGCGATGAAGGCCTCGCCCATGCAGTACGCATAGCTTGAGATGACGATCAGGATCAGCCCCAGCAGGATGAAGCCGGGTTCAACGAAGTAGAGCAGCATGGTGGACACTACAGTGACCAGATAGCTGGCAAACAGGAAGTGCTTCTTGGCCGCCTGGTAGTCCATCACCGCCCCACAGATCGGGCCTGTTACCACCACCATCAGGTAACTCACCGCCAGCGCCATACTCCACAGGAAGTTGGCGAAACGATAGTCGTCGCCGCGATCTCCGACGATCACCGTGGTGAACAGCTCACCGAACACCACCGTGATGATCAGCAGGGTGTAGGCCTGGTTGGCGAAGTCGAACATCGCCCAGCCAAAGATCTCCTTCTTGGAGGCTCGCTGCCGGCGCGGTGCGGCGTCGGTCATCACGCTCATGGACGCATCCCTGTAGTCGTCAGATAGGCCAGACTAGCAGGTCGCCTTGAGACCTCTCCATCGATGAGCGAGCACTCAGACCAGATCGCGGGGGATCGTCTCATCCCAGGTCCGCGCGAAGATCCGGGTATCGCCCTCCCAGGCATCCAGGGTGGCGCGGATGCGGAAATTCTCCGGATCGCTGGTCATGAGGGTGCGGGTCAGGGTGTGCACTTCCCAATCGCCGCGCTTGAAGCTGCGCTGCCATTCCGTCCAGCCGCTGATGCTGTCGTAGCTGCCGTAGGAATATTGATAGCGTTCGGTGACCCGGGCGGCGATCTCGAGGTCGATGTCATCGATCCGGTAGCGCCCCTCGTCGTTGACCACCTCCAGGGTGGTCCGATCGTTGGCCAGATCCCGGATCACCTGCCAGCTCTCCTGGGTCGGCTGCAGCAGGGTCTTGGCCATTGGCGACGCACCCTCCGGCTCGTCGAAGGCGGGCAGTTTGGCTTCCTCTGCGGGTCGCGGCGCCCTAACCGGCAGCACCAGGCGACTCTGGGCCGGCCAGACTGTGATACGCGTAGGCTGAGGAGCCGGCCAGGCCAGCGGCCAGTAGCTGGTGGAAAGTGCCAATCGTATGGCGTGTCCGGCGGCGAACTGCTGGGCGATATGCTTGAGGGGAATGCGTACCCGGTAGCGCTTGCCCGGCTCCAGAGGTTCGGGACACTCATTGCTGTCGCGGTGGGTGAGATTGAGCAGACCGTAGGAGACCCGAGTGGCCTTGTCGTCCTCGCCGATATCGGACAGACGCAACGCGACCATGGCCACCGGCTGGTCGGCGGCGAGCTCGAGCTCGACCATTGGCGAGCCGCATATCTCTAGCGGTGCTTCCAGGCGGGGTGTCTGGAAGATAAGCGAGCCGCCATCCTCGTCGCGCTGATCGTGGGGAAGGTCAGGCGGGGCGTTGTAGGAGCACCACTTGCCGGCATAGAGCCCCACCGAGAGCGGCGAGCGGATGTCCAAGGTCGTATCGTCGTCCTGACCGTCGGCTTCGGGCAAGAGGTCATGACCGGCGGTGAGCCGGAAGGAGCTTGGCAGGATATTCGGCGATGGCCACTCCGGTTCGGCGATCCAGCGCCCGGGACGCTCCTCATAGCGTGCCGAGGGCGGCACCGACTCCTGCATCCAGACCCGCAGCATGGGTTCTTCCATGATGCCGGTTTCCTCCCCCTTCAACCACTGGTCCCACCAGCGCAGCGACTCCTGCAAAAAGCCGATGGCCGGCCCAGGCACGCCAAGGTGCGGGTACTTGTGGGCCCAGGGGCCAACCAGCCCCTTGCGCGGCACCGAAAGCCCCTCCAGCACACGAAAGACGGCATTGCAGTAGCCGTCGGCCCAGCCGCTGACGGCATAGACCGGGCATTGGATAGCCGAATAGTCCTCGCACACCGAACCGTGCTTCCAGTAGTCATCGCGGCGCTGGTGCTCGAGCCACTGGGTGAGCCAGAGGCCGCTGCCGTCCAGTCGCTCCAACCACATCTCTCGCCAGCGCTCTCCCACCAGATCGGGGTCCGGAGGGCAGGCGTTGCCGTCGAACATGGTCGAAGCCCAGGAGAGGTTGTCAGCCAGCAGACAGCCGCCCATGTGGTGGATGTCGTCGGCGTAGCGGTCATCGGTGAAACAGATCGTGATCACCGCCTTGAGCTGGCGAGGCCGAAGGGCGGCGATCTGCAGACCGTTGAAGCCGCCCCAGGAGATCCCGATCATGCCGACATCACCGGTGCACCAGGGTTGGGCCTCTAGCCAGGCAAGAATCTCCAGGCCGTCGTCCAGTTCCTGGGGCAGGTACTCATCGGTGAGTACGCCATCAGAATCGCCGGTGCCGCGAATGTCGACCCGCACCCCGGCATAGCCATGACCCGCCCAGTAAGGATGGCTCTGGACGTCGCGCTCGGCGGTCAGGTCGCGCTTGCGGTAAGGCAGATACTCGAGGATGGCGGGTACCGGGTGGCGATCGGCATCCGCCGGACGCCAGATCCTGGCCGCCAGGCGGGTGCCGTCTGCCAGGGGAATCCAGGTCTCCTCCTCCATTATCCGGTGGGGAAAATCGGTGACGATACGCATGGGCCTATCTTCCTCTTTGCTTGTGGTCTTGCGTGTCGATCCCGGAAATTTCAGCCCTGGATGTCGTCGAACTCGAACGCCAGTCGCGCCACCAGACGGTCATAGTCAGCCAGCAACTGTTCGGCCGATGATGCGCCCAGATAGACATGCGCCAGCGCAAAACTGTAGGCGTCCTGTTCTGGCAAGGAGGAGAGCCGCTGCCCCTCCTCTACCTGCACGGCGATATGGGAACCGGGGAAGTCGGCATGGAGTTCCGTAAGCTCCGCATCGCTGGGGACCCGTGTCACCACCGCATCGGTAAAGAATACCCGGTGGAAGAACTTGGCCGCCATGGAAAATTCGCCTTCGCGGTAGGGCATGGCCGGGCGCTGGCCCAGCCCAAGGTCGATAGTGACCTGCTGGTTGCTGACCCCATCGACCTTCTCGAAGAGATCGCAATGCGACTGGGAGATTCGAGTGTTGATCTCCAGCAGCCAGATGCGCCCCTGGACCTCGTCCCAGAAGTACTCGACGTTGAAGGCAGCATTGTCATAGCCAATGTGGGTCATGATGGTGTCGGTCAGCGCGACCATGGTGGCCTGGATATCCTCGGGCAGCCCCGAGGGGTAGCGATAGTGGAAAAAACTCAGCACCTGCGGGTAGCGCAGGGAGTCGACGATGCCGTAGCTGACCACCTCTCCCTCGAAGACGTAGCCCTCCACGGTGCACTGCCAGCCGCCGATGATCTCTTCGGCCATACAGTAGTGGCCGTCCACGGCGGCGATTTCCGAGGGCAAGTTGGCTTGCTCGAGTACCG
Organism: uncultured Halomonas sp.; assembly: GCA_964456005.1. Classification (GTDB taxonomy): domain Bacteria; phylum Pseudomonadota; class Gammaproteobacteria; order Pseudomonadales; family Halomonadaceae; genus Halomonas. The sequence goes on along the minus strand of CAYWBG010000078.1, from coordinate 6,805 downwards.
TGTTGAAAGGGTCGGCGATGGTGCCGATCGATTCGCGCAGCTGCGCGATGGCCTCGTAGAAGTCTTCCGGGGTATCGATGCGAAAGCCCAACCGCGACCCGGACGACTTGATCGGCTTGATGAAGAAGGGAAAGTAGAGGCCCGCCTCGCCAATGGTGGTCATCGCCTCCTCATCGAAGGGATCGAAGGCGGTAAAGTTGGGGATATGGTCCGGAATCACCTCACGCTGGACCCGGCGGCTCCAGTACTTGTGCTCGCACTTGAGCAGGCTCGTCAGCGAAGTGCTGCGGGTGCCGAACCTTTCGCAGAGGATAGGCAGCATGGTCGAGACCGGGAAATCCATGTAGCCGACGATGGCATGGATGGGCTCGTCGAAGGCCTCGAGTTGCGCGGAGGCCTCCTCGAGCATCGCAGCAATGTCGAACTCCTCGGTGTCGTAAACCGCCTCGGGCGCGATCACACCCTGGAAGCGGTACCCCTCGGCACCGTGCAGCGTCTCGAGTCGCTCCCGGTTGAAGTCGTTGAGTCCCACCACGAAGATATTTTTGTCATTGCTCATCGGTCACAGTCCTCAGGCTGGCAAAGGCGCCGCTCCAGCAGCATAGCCCAGACCAGGTGGGTAATGGCCGTTATCAACACCGGGGATCGCTATTCTGGGCGGCGGGACGGCTCGGTACCGGTATCCGGCCGCGCCTCGTTGCCGCGCTGGAGTCTGTCGATGGCCGCTCCTCCCTGGTGCGAGAGGTCTGCCAGGCGATCAATCTGGGCATCCAGCCGGGGGAGAGCCTCCTGGCGATAGCGAGACAAGTCATCGATGGCCCCCATCACGTCCTCGAACGCCTGCTCGAGGGCCTGCATGTCGAGCATCGCCCCGGATGCGCGCTGCTGAATCTCCACGCCCTGCTGGCGCAGGGCCTTGCCGGTGCCACCGATCATTGCCGAGGTGGTGGTGTTGAGGGCCTCGATGCGGTCCAGCACCAGCCGCTGGTTAGCCAGGGCCAGGGCGACCGTCACCGCCACGGTCAGCGCCGAGACGGTGACATTGATGGCCCGGTCGACACCGCGCATCAGCTCGCGGTTGTTGCGAATGATCACTTCCAGGGCCAGCACGCCCTGCTGGCTCACCGCCAGCTGCTGCTGAATGTCGACAATGCGCTGGCGCAACGGAAAGAGCAGCTCCTCCTCGAGAAAACGGCGCTGAGGGTCTCCCTCTTCACGTCGGGAGATGGCTGCCTGCAGACGATCATCAATCATTCGCCCCAACGCCACCTGCCTCGTCAACTGGTCAAGGATGTCGCTCAGCGCCGCCTGGTCGTCGCTGAGCGTGAGGTTGTCGCGATGCAGCATGTCTCGCCCCGCCTCGAGGTCATCGATGATCGCATCCAGGGCCTGCTGGGCATTCTCGAACTTGCGAAAATAGCGCTGCAGACGACTGCCGACCCTCGGGAGCCTGGCCAGCAGGCGATCCAGCGGCCCGGGCGAGAGGCGGTGCCGTGAGGGATCCAGCTCCGTCATGCGGCCGCGCAGGTCGACCAGAGCCTGGGCCACCGGCCCGCCTTCGTCGCCCTGGTGCGCCAGCTTGCGTAGGGGGGTATCCAGCATGGCGCTGCGGTGGGCCGCCTGCTGCTGGAGCTCGAGGCCCATCTCGTCTACGGCCCGGCGCTGACGCGCCAGCGAGCCCTCGTCGGCGCCGGCGATCACCTCTGCAACGAAGTCTTCGGCCAGGGCAGCCAGCGTCGGGTCCTCCGTGGACGACTCGGCATCAGCCTCCCCGGGGGATGCTATATCCAACTGGCTGGCGATCTCCTCCACCGGCGGCAGGGACAGGCGAGGCCCGCGATCGGCTTCCTGGGTCATAAGCACCTCCTGGGACGTGAAACGCCGTCATCTGGACGTTCATGGGTATCGAGCAAGGGTACCACTACCGTCATGGCCTTCTGCGGCCGTAGCGGTCCGCCCTCTCGACGAAGCGGCGCAGCTCATCCAGCCCTTGGTCGAGGGTCTGCGACGCCTGGGGACGACCGGTCTCGATACGCGCCATGGCAACCGCCGTGTCGTCGAGTACGGTCAGTGCAGACTCGTTGCGCGCCGCGAGTTCGTTCAGCCGATACTCGGTTTCCTCGAGCAGCTCGAGTCGCCGCTCCAGCGCGGCCCGCTCCTGCTCGTCCAGCCCAGCCCCATCACTGGCAAGGCGACGACGAACGAAGTCGCCATCCACGCTCGCCACCCCTCTGGCCTGGGAAGCCATGGACGTGAGCGTGTCCACTGCTCCGAGGCATACCTCGGCCACCAGGCCGCGCGCCCGCTCGAAGGCCAGCTCGCCGGTGTCGAAGCGGCCGCTCAGCACCTCCAGCACATGGCGATAGCGACTGTAGAGCCGATCGGCCTGAATGGCCAGGTCGGGGCGCTCCACGTCGAGCAGGGCCTGCTTCGCCCGGCACATCGACAGCACCAGGCTGTCGGCGCCCGCCGGGGGATGGGCCGGGTCGAGCACGGCCACCCCCGCCTCGTAGGCGTCACGTTCTTGTTGCGCGCGGCGCTGTCTGGCCTCGGCCTCCTGTCGGGCCTGCCGTCGACGCTCGCGCCGACGGCCCAGCCAGCCACGCAGTCCCCGCTCCAGCGGCAGCGCCACGGGAATGGCGACGATACCCGCCAACCACCCCAGGAGGCTGGGTCCGAAGCCGCCCCACAGCGAGGTCAGCCACAGCAGCAAGCCGATGAAGGGCACCACCAGGCAGTAGCGGACGATGACCTGCCAGCGGGCGGGTCTCTGGGTACCCACGGCCAGGCCCGGGTTGACCAGCCCCACCAGCAGCCAGGGCAGACAGGTCATGAAAAGGCCATAGGCAAAGCCTTGCAGGAAGCCCAGCATGGATCGCGTTATCCTTCATCTATGGAAAGAAGACCGAGTGTAGAGCACCTGCCCCGGAGCGATACAGGACAACGCCGGCCGGCAGGAGAGTCACCATCGGCAGGTAGCGCATGGGGAGTGACTAGCGCAGAAGAGTCATCACCAGCGCCACGCCCCCGACCAGCAGGGCGATGATGACCGCGAAATCGACCAACCGGTCCAGCCAGCGATCGAACCAAGCGACAAAAGACCAGCGCGGCCGCCGTCGACGGGAGGCACCGCGTCGGCCACGAGCCGAATTCAGGAAACGCATGGCGGAAGTCCGATTTTCACCATTTCCCTGAGCTTACGACCTGCGCCGCCACCAGGCCAGCAACAACGAGAGACATCCGTCAGCTGACAGAGGCCTTGCCGATCTCCTGCGGGGATTGCATATCGCGCCCGCCGCCCCGATGGTAGAGGGTCATCAGCAGGCTAACGTCTTTGCGCCCACCGCTTCCAGGAGCCACTATGCCCCGACTCGCCGACACGCCCCTCTCCGTTCTGGACCTGGCGCCGATCCGCCAGGGTGGCAGCGCCGCCGTCAGCTTCCAGGAGAGCGTGGCCCTGGCACAGCTGACCGAGCAGCTTGGCTTCACCCGTTTCTGGATGGCCGAGCACCACGGCATCGAGGGCATCGCCAGCGCCGCCACGGCAGTGCTGATCGGCCATGTGGCCGGCGCCACCCAACGCATCCGCGTGGGCAGCGGCGGCATCATGCTACCCAACCACCCGCCACTGGTGATCGCCGAGCAGTTCGGCACCCTGGAGACCCTCTACCCCGGGCGCATCGACCTGGGCCTGGGACGCGCGCCGGGCTCCGATGGCGCCACCATGGCCGCCATGCGTCGCGACCCCTATGCCGGGGTCGACGACTTCCCCCAGCGCCTCGAGGAGCTGCAGGGATTTCTCGGCGACGAACAGCCCGGCCAGCGGGTGCGCGCCGTTCCCGGCCAGGGCACCCGGGTGCCGCTCTGGCTGCTGGGCTCCAGCGGCTACAGCGCCCAGTTGGCCGCCCGCCTGGGTCTGCCCTTCGCCTTCGCCGCCCAGTTCGCCCCCGGCTACCTCTTCGAGGCACTGCGCCTCTATCGTGACAACTTTCGTCCTTCAGAGGTGCTGGAACGGCCCCATGCCATGGTCGGCCTGCCGGTGATCGCCGCCGAGAATGACGCCCACGCCGAGTATCTGGCCTCCACGACCCGGCAGAAGTTCCTGGGGATGATACGCGGCAAGCGGACCTGCGCGCTGCCTCCGGTGGAACACCTGGCGATGTCTCCCATGGAGGAGACCCAGCTGCAACAGTTCCTGGGCGCCGCCATCATCGGCGGCCCCGAGACCATTCGCCAAGGCCTCGAGAGCTTCCTCGAACAGACCGGCGCCGATGAGCTGATGCTAAACACCGACGTCTACGCCGCCGAGGACCGTCAGAGGAGCTACGAGATCGTCGCCGAGATATGGCACTCATGACCCAGGATCACGACTCACGCTCCGGCGTCGGCCATCTGCTCGAGGGCTTCCGTCGCATGGCTCCGCTATCACTGTTCGTCATCGTCTTCGGCCTGGCCTTCGGAGTCGCCGCCCTGCAGCAGGGGCTCTCCGGCTTGCAGACGCTGATGATGAGTGGGCTGGTGTTCGCCGGGGCCGCCCAGTTCGCGACCCTGGAGCTGTGGGGGGATACCATTCCGCTGGTGCCGCTGGTGGCCATCACCCTGGCCATCAATGCCCGCCACCTGTTGATGGGTGCGGCCTTCTACCCCCACCTGCGCGGCCTGACCACCAGCCGGCGCTACGCCAGCCTGATCCTGCTCAGCGACGCCAACTGGGCGATGGCGATGAGCGGCGGTTCCACGGCGGCCCGGTTGGGGATCCTGGTCGGCGGCGGACTCGCCCTCTGGACCACCTGGATGATCGGCACCGGCCTGGGCGTGGCGTTCGGCAGCGGCATCGGCGAGCCCGAACGCTTCGGGCTGGACGCCATCATGGGGTGCTTCCTTCTGGCTATGCTGGTGGGTGACAAGCGCGACCTCTGGGTGCTGCTGCCCTGGGGGGCCGCGGCCCTGGCCGCCCTGGTGGCAATGGCCTGGCTGCCGCCCCATGCCCACGTCATCGTCGGGGCGCTGGCGGGGGGCGTGGTGGGCCTGCTGCTGCCTACCGCGCGCAACAAGGAGACGACACCATGACCCTGACGGCCACCAATGGCGGCGTACTGCTCGCCATCGTCATCATGGCCCTGACCACCTACCTGACCCGCGCCGGCGGAGTCTTCGTGATGGCCCGGGTCCCCATCGGCCCACGCGTCGAGCGCTTCATCAACGCCATGGCCGGCTCGGTGCTGGTAGCGGTCATCACCCCCATGGCCGTTCACGGCGACGGCGGCGCCCGTATGGCCCTGGTTGTCACGGCGGGCGTGATGCTTGCCCTTCGCAAGCCGCTGCCGGCGATCACCGCCGGCATCCTCACCGCCGCGCTGTGGCGCCTGGTCGCCTCCTGAGACATCATTGGAACGAAGCCATCCGCCCGCTTTCCAACGGGGAAGCCCTTAGGGCACCCCACCATGCGGCGCCACGCGCCGCCCCGACGGAGAGATTGATGCCCGATTCCCGAGGCCCCGACCAGGATCCACGCCACAATATCGCCTGGCGCACCGCCCGTGAGTGGCAGCAGCGCGCCCGACAGACCAATGCCGGCGGCCTGCTCGGCAGCCTCAAGATGCTGCTCGTCTGGCTGCTGTTTGGCGCCATGATGATCGTCGCCATGGTGCTCGGGCTCTTTTTCCTGCTGCTTGGCTGGGCGCTGATGCCACTGATGCGCTATCGCCTGAAGAAGCGCATGGAGAGGATGCGCGCCGACCAGGCCGAAGATGTCGGCGGCGGCTTCCACACCCACCGGACGTCGTATCGCGAAACCCGCTATCAACAGACTCACGGCGGCAGCCATCGCGACCAGCAGGTGCTGGAGGGCGACTTCGAGGTGAAGGGCGAGCCTCGGGGGCCGGAGGACACCCCCGAGGAGCGGCGCTGAAGCGGCCAGCTCGAACGAAGAGGCTCAGCCCTTTGGCCGCAGCACCGCTACCGGACAGCTTGCCTCGTGGAGCACCTCGTGGCTGACGCTGCCGGCCTGCACCTGGGAGAGCCCACTGCGCCCATGGGTGGTCATGGCCAGCATCACGTCGCGGCTGTCTGCCAGGTAGCGGAGGATGGCGTCCGCCGGATCACCATGCAACACCTCCCAATCTACCTCGACGTTGTGCTCGCGCTCCAGGCGGCGTGACAGGCCATGCACATAGCCGGACTCCATCACATCGCCCTGAACCCCCTCCCCGGCAGCCGCTGCCATGGCGCTGGCATCAATGACCTGAAGCAACTGCATCCGGGCCCCGAAGCTCTGAGCCAGTACCGCCGCATAGGGCAGCATCTCCTCGGAGAGCGGAGAGCCGTCCAGGCAGACCATGACGACCTTCACCCGGGCATGGCGCTCGGGTACATAGCGGGGCCCGCAGAGCAGCACCGGCTGGCTGGCGCGACGCACCACGCCAGCCGTTACGCTCCCGATCAGCATCTCCGACACCGGACGGCGACCATGGGCCCCCATGCAGAGCCCGACGCCCGCCTGCTCCGCCAGGTCGGCTAGGGCCTCCTTGGCACTCTCGTTCACCACCACCTTGACCGGCACGCTGGCCAGCCCCGGCTCACTATCATCATCCAGGCGAACCTGCAGTGCCTGCCGGCGCGACTCGGCTCGGGCCGGGTCAGTTACCACCGAGACAATGCTCAGGGACGCCTCGAGCTGATCCGCCAGATGTCGGCCTAGCGTCAAGCCGCGCAGAGACTCGTCGGTCTCGTCCATGGCCACATAGAGGGTATGCATGAGTGTCCTCCTCGAGATCCGGACCAGCACTCACGGTGGCCCGGCTCA
>CAYWBG010000077.1:0-11122 GCA_964456005.1 uncultured Halomonas sp. | reverse complement strand
GCGGCGGCAACTCCGGCGTCGAGGCGGCCATCGACCTGGCCGGCATCGTCGGCCAGGTGACCCTGATCGAGTTCATGGACGAGATGCGCGCCGATGCCGTGCTGCAGAAGAAGCTGAAGAGCCTGCCCAACGTCGAGATCCTCCTCGGTGCCCGCACCACCGAGGTGAATGGCGACGGCCAGCGCGTCAATGGCCTCACCTATGAGGAGCGCGCCAGCGGTGAGATCAAGACCCTCGACCTGGAAGGTGTCTTCGTGCAGATCGGCCTGGTGCCCAACACCGAATGGCTCAAGGGCTCTCCGGTGGAGATGTCCGAGCGCGGCGAGATCATCACCGACGCCCACGGCATGACCAGCGTGCCCGGCATCTTCGCCGCCGGTGACGTCACTACCGTGCCCTACAAGCAGATCGTCATCGCCATGGGCGAGGGCTCCAGGGCCGCACTCGGCGCCTTCGACCACCTGATCCGCAGCTGATTGACTGGGGCCCTCTGCCGGCCACACCGTCACAATGCCCCCGCAGGGATTGCCCGCGGGGGCATTGTGCGTCCGGGGCCGTGACTCAACTCAGCAAAAGTAAGATCTTGTCATCAAGTTTCTGCGGGACCGGCCGAAACTGGTTAGAGTGATAAGCGAGTCCTCCGACCCAGGAAACACCATGGCCTCTAATGCCTCAGGCCCGCCTACGCTGCCCTCCTCTGGGAAAGGACGCGGCGCGGTGTCGGCTCATCCAGCACGTCAGGCGTCACTTGCTTTCGAACGCGCCCCGGTCGGCCTGGCGACGTTGGATGGCGAGGGCCGTCTCCTGGCGACCAATCCTCGTTTCTGCGAACTCGTCGGCCTGCCAGCGGGAACGCTGCGGGGCCGGCTGGTTCACGAACTGCTCCCCATAGGGGGGGCGCTGGCTGCGGACAGCGAGGAGGAGGCGACGACGACCTGGTACCAGCTGCAGCTGTCTACCGATCGCGAGCCGTCCGGTGATCTGCTGCTGGCCGTGGGAGGCGACGCCGAGGCGGAGGTACGATTGCTCACCGTGGTGCGGCGCGACGAGATGACAGGCACGACGGAGCACGGCGCACTGACCGGCTCGACCAGTCAGGGGCTCTTTCAGGATCGTCTACGGCATGCCATGGAGCGTGCGGATCGTCTCGACCAGGGCCTGGCCCTGTTGCTAATCCAGCTCGACGGCTTCCGGGCATCGTCCAGGGAGGCCACCCCGGTTGTGGAGACCGGGCTGGTCTGTCAGGTGGCCAGGCGCATCCGGCAGACTTTTCGCCAGGAAGATACCGTCGCCTGGTTCGGCCAAACCCGCTGGGGCGTGCTGATCGAGCATCCCGTGACGCCGGAGAGCCTGCAGACGACCGCACTCCGTTTCGAGGAAGCCATGGATGCACCTTTCCACCTGTCCGGGCAGATGGAGCTGCTCACCACCTCGATCGGGATTGCCCGCTATCCCGAGGATGCCGAACAGGAAGATGAGCTCATGGAGAACGCCAAGGCGGCGATGGAGCGCGCGACCCTTTCCGGGCCAGGGCACCACGACTTCTTCGAGCCTCGCCTGCGTCGGCGGCTCGAGCAGCGGGCGGCTTTTCTCCATCAGTTGCAGGAAGCCCTGCTGTCGCCGGGCCGGCACTTTCATCTCGTCTATCAGCCCCAGTTCGACCTCGCAAGCGGGCGTTGCTGTGGGCTGGAGGCACTGGTTCGCTGGCAGCATCCCCGCCTGGGGCTGCTCTATCCCCGCGACATCCTGCCAATGGCCTCGGAGCTGGATCAGCTGATTCGACTGGACCGCTGGGTGGTGGACGAGTCGATTCTCCAGCATGCCCGGTGGAGTGCCGAGGAGTCGCCGCTGGCGGCATTGAACATTTCGGTCAACCTGGACCCCTCCATGCTGGAGCAGTCGGTCTTCGATGGGCGCCCCCTCGATCACTACCTGCGCCAGCAGTCCGCGAGGCTGGACTGGCTCAATCTGGAGATCAAGGCGAGCGGGCTGGACGTCATGGGCGAAGCCCACGTCCATCTGCTGAAGCGGGTTCGCCAGCTGGGGGTCTCCCTGGTGGTGGATGATCTGGGTACGGCGCCGATTTCCCTGCCGCGCCTGGCGTCACTGCCCCTGTCGCGGGCCAAGCTCAACCGTGAGCTGGTCATTGGCCTGGGGCGACGGGCCTCCTCGGAGCGTGTCCTGGCGGCCATGCTGGCCGGGCTCGAAGCCCTCGGACTCGAAACCGTAGCAGTGGGGGTGGAGACTGAGGCCCAGCACGCCGCGGTCAGTGCGCTGGGCATCTCCGTCGTGCAGGGGAATTTCTGCTCGTCTCCCATGGCGGCCAATGGGCTGGTGGCTTGGCTGGAGTCGCGCAGCGGCTGACGGGGTCGAGCGGGAATTCCATGGGCTCAGGGAGGGGAGCCTGCGGGGCCTGGTCGCGGGAAAGGGGGATTCAGGCCGAGGTGTTGAGCCGGCCTGGTTGACGGCCGGTGCGACCGCTGGGGTCGTAGAGGGTTTTCTCCGACACTTCGTGAATGAAGTCGAGCATCTGCTGGTTGTGTTGCAGGCGCATGCCGAGGAGATGGCCGGCGAGGTCATTCAGGCGTGCCGTCCGTTCGGTGGCCTCCAGGCAGGCATCCCAGGCATCCAGGCAGTCGGCATCCCGTGCCGAGGCCCTGGAGCCAGCCGAATCTGCCGAATAGCCAAGGCGCTCCTGGACCTGTCGCCGCAAGGTTTCCATGCGCTCGAGCTCGGTCAGCAGCGCCTGTTTTTGGGCGGCAATGCGCCCAAGGTGTTCGCCGTCGACATGGCCGACCGTTAACGCCTCAAGCTCCTGTTCCAGCAGCCGGTTAAGCTCGGAAAGTCGCACTCTCTGGCCGTTCAGCAGCTTGGCCAGGCTCATACCTCGTCGTTCCCCAGCATGTCACGCACGCTGGCGATCAGCCCGTCGGCGATGCGGTCGGCGTGAATCTCCAGCCGCCCCTCGCGGATGGCCTCGCGAATCTCCGCCACCCGTGCGGTGTCGATATCCTGGCCGGTATCAGACGCATGCTGGCTCAGGTGAGTCATCACCGCGGGTCCGGCGTCCTGGCCACCCGGCTGGGCAGCGCCCTTGACCTTCTGGGTCTCGTCGCGCTGCTGGGTCTGCCCGGGGGGGATCAGCGGGTTGTGATTGTCGATCTTCAAGATGAATGCCTCTTGACCGGTACTGTTCAGGGGTCTTGCCTCTGATATCGACCGGTCGGCGGGTAACTTTAGGCCTATTGATGACGAGGCAGCCTAGCCAAGGGACTGTCAGAAGTCCACGACCAGTAGGCGGTGCCCGACCACCCTCGCCGTGACCAGCTCGCGACTGTTGAAGCGCACCCTGACCCTGTCGCCCTCGCCGCCCGGCTCGAGGGCTTCGCCCTCGCGCGTGACGCGAAAGCTGGCGCCCATGGCTTCGACCACCACGGCCTGGCCGCGTTCGACCAGGGCCGGTGCCTGGAACTGGTTCGCCTGCAGCGGGGCGCCGGCGCTGATGGGGCGGCGTGCCTGCTGGCCGAGCAGCGCTTCAACGTCGAGTATGGCGTGGCGGGGAAGCTGGCTGAGATTGCCGTGACGGATCTCCAGCAGATCGGCGGTAACGAGTGTGCCGGGCGCCATGTTGCGGGTGGCCACCGGATACTCGCCGATGATTCCCACCTCGGCCTGCAGATACCGGACCTGGCGGCCTTGAGCACCGCAGCGCACGCCTACCGAGACACGCCCCAGCACCGACTGGCCGGCGTTGGGCAGGAAAGGCTGCGGAGATTCGCAGGCAGGCAGGTGCGCCGATGGCGGCCGCACCTCGATCATCACCTCGTCACCAAGGGAGCTGGCCTGGTCATAGAGGAAGGCATGAACCTCGGCCAGCATGGCCTCGTCGGCGGTTACCGCGGCGCTGGCGAGCAGCAGGGCCACCGCCATGAGCCGGCGGGCAGCGCGGCAACGGGTGCGGGTCTTGCGATGGGCTCTATGCATGATGGGCTCACGAAAACGGCAAGGGCCAAAGGTATTCTAGATCGCCTTGCCTGAAGAAAAGAGCCGAAATGACGCAAGAAGAAGGGGCTGTTCGACCCTTTGCGATGACGCTGGCCTGGCTATTCTCCACCATCAACAAATGCCGTTTTTACAGGAAGCGCCGGGATGATCGACCAGCTCGAGGCCGCCTTTCATTACCACCAGCAAGCGCTGGGACTTCGCCAACAGCGCCATAAGGTGCTGGCCAGCAACATCGCCAATGCCGACACGCCCCACTACAAGGCGCGTGACATGGACTTCGCCAGCGAGCTGAAGCAGGCCGTAGCGAGTGGCGGCGGCAATGGCAAGGGGCTATCGCTGTCTCGCACCTCTGAGCGTCATATCGAGGGCCAGGGCCTGCCACGTATCAATGGCGACCTTCTTTACCGCGTGCCGGACCAGCCCAGCCTGGATGGCAACACCGTGGACATGGATCGCGAACGTACCGCCTTCGCCGATAACTCGGTGCGCTACCAGGCGGGGCTTACCATCCTCAACAGTCGCATCCAGGGCCTCAAGAGCGCCATGCAACCCGAATAAGGACGCCACTCCATGTCGATGTTTTCCGCCTTCGATATCGCCGGCTCGGCCATGAGCGCCCAGTCGCAACGTATGAACGTCACCGCCAGTAACCTGGCCAATGCCGACAGCGTGGCTGGCCCCGATGGCGAGGCCTACCGCGCCAAACAGGTCATGTTCGAGAGCCGCGCGGCGCAGGCCCACGGTATCGGCGGGGTGGGAGTGCGCGAGGTGGTCGAGGACCCGACCCCCATGCGCCTCGAATACCGGCCCGAGCACCCGCTGGCCAACGAGCAGGGCTACGTGACCATGCCCAACGTCGAGCCGGTCCACGAGATGGTCAACATGATCTCCGCATCGCGCTCCTACCAGGCCAACGTCGAAGTGATGAATACCACCAAGCAGATGATGCTCAAGACACTGACGCTGGGCGAGGGCTGATCCCATGACATCTCCCATCGGTAGCAACGTACTCAATACCGTGAATGCGGGCGCACCGGCCGGAACGGGCAGCCGTGAGTCCGAAGAGCTGCGCGAAAACTTCATGACCCTGCTGATTACTCAGCTCCAGAACCAGGACCCGCTCAACCCGCTCGAGAACAACGAGCTCACGAGCCAGCTGGCCCAGATCAATACCGTCAGCGGCATCGAAAAGCTCAACGATACCCTCGATGGGATCACCAGCCAGATCAGTGCCGGACAGACCCTCCAGGCCACCGGGCTGATCGGCCAGGGCGTGCTGGTGCCGGGCGACCGGGTGCTGCTCGAGAGTGACGCCGAGGGGAATGTCCATACCACTCCCTTCGGCTTTGAGCTCGGCCAGTCAGCCGAGAGCGTGAAGGTGACCGTTGTGGGTAGCGATGGCCAGGTCATCAATCGCTACGACCTGGGCTCGGCAGGCGCCGGAGTGGATTCCTTCACCTGGGATGGCAAGACCAGCGAGGGCGAGGCCGCCGTGCCGGGGGCCTACCGTGTGCGCATCGAGGCCACCAACGACGACGAGCCGGTGGCCGTGGAGGCACTCAATTACGCCGTCGTGGGGGGCGTTACCCCGACGGATGGCCAGGGCGGCGTGAAGCTCGATCTGGGCGCCATCTATGGTCAGGTAACGCTGGATCAGGTCCGCCAGATCCTGTGACACAACGCATCAATCGACTTGCTCTGGCCGCCAGGCGGCCGTGCCAGATTAGCCTTAGGCAAAGGAACGTAACATGAGCTTCTCTCAAGCACTCTCCGGCCTGAACGCCCAGCAGCAGGCACTCGGCGCCATCGGCAACAACATCGCCAACTCGCAGACCGTGGGCTTCAAGAGCTCCAGCGTGCAGTTCGCCGATGTCTTCGCCAACTCCCCCATCGGTCTGGGCACCCGGGTATCCGCCGTGCTGCAGAACTTCAGCGAGGGCAATATCGAATCCACCAATCGCAATCTGGACCTGGCGATCGGTGGCGACGGTTTCTTCCGCTTCCAGCAACCCACCGGCGAAGTGGCCTATTCGCGGAACGGTCAGCTGACCATGACCCCCGAGGGGGAGCTGATCAACGCTCAGGGGGCCAGGATCATGGGGTACCAGGCCAATGCGGAGGGTCAGGTCCAGGCCGGTGGCGCGGCAGTGCCCTTGAATGTTCCCACCGGTGATCTGCCGGCCCAGCAGACAACCAATCTTGCCATCGAGATGAACCTTGATGCGGGCAAAGAGGTGCTGGAGGCGGACGCCTTCGATCGGGATGATCCGGATACCTATCACTTCGTCACCAATGCCACCGTCTACGACTCCCTAGGCAACGCCCGAAGCATGTCGCTCTACTTCCTGAAGACAGATGATGACGCTGGAGGCAACGGCAATAACCAGTGGACGGTTCGTGCAGCGATCGGGGGGGAAGAGGAGCCGCAAGAGGCGGGCACCCTGACGTTCAATAATTCCGGCCGGCTGCAAGAAGGCGGTGAAGCCGAGCTGACCTTCGCGAATCTACCGGGGCTTAATGAAGAGGGTGAAAACGCCCAGCTAGGATTCGATCTGGACCTGACCCGTGCCACCCAGTTCGGCAATGACTCCACCGTCAGCTCGGCGACCCAGGACGGTTACACATCGGGCTCACTGGTGGGCATCACCATCGAGGACGATGGCACCATCATGCGCAACTACTCCAACGAGGAGTCGCTGGCCGCCGGTCAGGTGGCGCTGGCCAACTTCCGCAACCCGGAAGGCCTGCGTCCCGTCGGGGATAACCTCTGGGAGGCCTCCCGGGCGTCGGGCCAGGAAGTGGTAGGGGCCCCTGGTACCGGTCAGCTTGGCCAGGTGGTGTCGAGTGCGGTGGAGACGTCCAACGTCGATATGGCACGTGAGCTGGTCGACATGATCGTTGCCCAGCGCGCCTACCAGGCCAACTCCCAGACCATCAGCACCCAGGATGAGCTGCTGCAGACCATCATCAACCTTTAACAGTAACGTCACACTCCACTAGGGAATCAAGCCGTGGACCGGATCCTCTATACCGCCATGAGCGGCGCCAAGCAGAGCATGGACCAGCAGTCGGTGGTGAGCCACAACCTGGCCAACGTCGACACCGCGGGTTTCCGTGCCCAGCTACATGCCATGCGTGCCGTGCCGGTTGAGGGCGAGGCTGCCCTGGCCACCCGCACCTCGGTGGCGGCCTCCACGCCGGGCAGCGACTTCAGCCCTGGCCCCATGGCCACTACCGGCCGGGCGCTGGACGTGGCCATCGACGGCAACGGCTGGATCGCCGTCCAGACCCCGGATGGCGACGAGGCCTACACCCGCCGCGGCGACCTGCAGGTGGACGGCGACGGCCTGCTGATGGTCACCGGCCGCCCGGTGATCGGCGAGGCGGGCCCGATCATCGTGCCGTTAGGGGCCGAGCTCTCGGTGGGGGCGGACGGCACCCTCAGCGCCATCGGCGAGGGCCAGGGGCCGGAGGCACTGGTCAATGTGGGGCGCATCAAGCTGGTCGATCCCGACCAGGCGCCGCTGCTGCGCGGTGACGACGGCCTGTTTCGTCCCGCGGCCAACGCCGAGGGCGAGGTCATACCCCTCGGCCAGGACGAGGATGTTCGCCTGGTCAGCGGGGTGCTCGAGGGCAGCAACGTCAGCGCCATCGAGGCCATGGTGTCGATGATCGATGTCGCCCGCCGCTACGAGATGCAGATGAAGGTGATCAGCACCGCCGACGAGTCCGCCCAGCGCGCCAACAATCTGCTCTCTCTACAGGGCTGAGGGCTCTCTACAGGGCTGAGGGCTCTCCCCAGGGCTGATGCCCGAGCAAGAGGAATGTCACCATGATCAAGTCACTCTGGACCGCCAAGACCGGCCTGGAATCCCAGCAGGTCAAGCTGGACGTCATCTCCAACAACCTGGCCAACGTCAGCACCAACGGCTTCAAGCGCTCGCGAGCGGTGTTCGAGGACCTGCTCTACCAGAATCTTCGCCAGCCCGGTGCCCAGAACGACGTGCAGAACAGTTTGCCCTCCGGCATGCAGGTGGGTACCGGCGTACGCCCGGTGGCCACCGAGCGCCTGCATACCCAGGGCGGGCTCGAGAATACCGAGAACTCCCGCGACCTGGCGATCAACGGCAACGGCTTCTTCCAGGTGCTGATGCCCGATGGTTCCACCGGCTACACCCGTGACGGCAGCTTCCAGCTCGACGAGAACGGCCAGATGGTGACCGCCAACGGCTATCCGCTGGAGCCGGCGATCATCATTCCCGATAACGCCCTGTCGGTCTCTATCGGCGAGGACGGCATCGTCTCGGTCCGTCAGCCCGGCGTCACCCAGTCGCTGGAGGTGGGCCAGATCAGTATCTCCACCTTCGTCAATCCGACGGGGCTCGAGAGCATCGGCGGCAACCTCTACCTGGAGACCACCTCGTCCGGCCCCCGCAACGAGACGATGCCGGGCATGAACGGTGCGGGCCGGCTCTTCCAGGGCTATGCAGAGACCTCCAACGTCAACGTGGTGGAGGAGATGGTCAGCATGATCCAGACCCAGCGAGCCTACGAGATCAACAGCAAGGCGGTGCAGACCAGTGATGAAATGCTCGCCCGCCTGGCGCAGCTGTAAGGCCGTTGGGCCGGGAGAGACGACCATGACGCCTCGGATGATCCTTCGCGCGGCCACGCTGCTGCTGGCGCTTGCCCTGCTGGCCCTGGCGGGCTGCGCTCAGATTCCCCGCGCGTCGGTAGTGGGCGAGCAGGAGCAGATCGATATTTCCGAGCCGCCGCTTCGCCACGCCAACGGCTCCATCTACCAGGCACATCGTGGTTACCAGCCGCTGTTCGAGGACCGCCGTCCCCGGATGGTGGGCGATATTCTCACCATCGTGCTGGACGAGGAGGTCAGCGCCAGCAAGAACGCCCAGTCCAATGCCAATCGCAGCGGCTCGGCCAGCCTCTCCCCGGCCGAGCTTCCCGATGCCCTGGAGGCCCTGGCGGAATACGGCTTCGACCTCTCCGGCAGCAGCGACTTCCAGGGCGGCGGTGGTTCCCAGGCCAACAACAGCATGACGGGTACCATCACCGTGTCGGTCCTCGAGGTGATGCACAACGGTAATCTGAGGGTGCGCGGTGAGAAGCAGATCGCCATCAACCAGGGTGTCGAGTTCATCCGCTTTTCCGGGGTGGTCAATCCGCGCACCATCACCGGTCAGAACACCGTCCCCTCCACCTCGGTAGCCGATGCCCGCATCGAATACGTGGGTGATGGCTATATCAACGAGGCGCAGCACATGGGCTGGCTGCAGCGCTTCTTCCTCAACGTCTCGCCGTTCTAGGGGGAAAGATGATGCGCCTTCACGCTTTCACAGCGCCATGGCTCCCTTGCCGACAGCGTGTCCGCCAGGGCGCGCTGCGCCTGTCGATCCTCCTGCTGATCGGCCTGCTGTCGCTGCCGGCTCAGGCCGAGCGCATCCGCGAGCTGGCCGGTTTCGCCGGGGTGCGAGACAACGTGCTGGTCGGCTATGGCCTGGTGGTCGGCCTCGATGGCACCGGCGACCAGACCATGCAGGCCCCCTTCACCGGCCAGAGTCTGACCAACATGCTGTCGCAGCTGGGCATCACCGTGCCGCCCGGCACCAACATGCAGTTGCGCAACGTGGCGGCGGTAATGATCACCGCCGACCTGCCGCCCTTTTCACGTCCCGGTCAGCGTCTCGATATCAACGTCTCCTCGGTGGGCAACGCCCGCAGCCTGCGCGGCGGGACCCTGCTGATGACGCCCCTCAAGGGGGCCGACGGTGAGACCTATGCCATCGCCCAGGGCAACCTCCTGGTGGTCGGTGCCGGCGCCGAGGGGGGAGGCAGCGCAGTACAGATCAACCAGCAGGCCGGCGGGCGCATCCCCGGCGGCGCCATGGTCGAGCGTGAGGTGCCGCTGGAGCTGGGCGCCAACGGCGGGCTTCTCGAGCTCGAGCTCAAGGAGGCCGATTTCGGCACCGCCCAGCGCGTGGTCAATGCCATCAATCAGGATTTCGGGCGGCCTGTGGCCGCCGCGCGCAACGCTCGGGTGATCGCCCTCGACGGCCCGGTCAACGACAACGCCAGGGTCAATTTCATGGCGCAGGTAGAGAACATTCGCGTGACGCCCACCGAGGCCCCGGCCAAGGTCGTGCTCAACTCCCGCACGGGTTCGGTCGTGATGAACAGTGCCGTGACGCTGCGCCGGGCCGCCGTGGCCCACGGCAACCTGTCGATTACCATCGATACGCGCTTCGGTGTCAGCCAGCCACTGCCCTTCACCGAGGGCGAGACGGTGGTGGTCCCCGACACCGATATCGAGATCGAGCAACAGGACGCCTTCCTGCAGGTAGTGGAAGGCGCCGACCTGGTCGATGTGGTCAATGCCCTCAATGCCCTGGGGGCCACGCCTCAGGACCTGATGGCGATCCTCGAAGCCTTGAAGGCCTCCGGCTCTCTGCGTGCCGACCTGGAGATCCTCTGATGAGCCTGGAGTCCACCCGCAACGGCCAGTTCGCCCTCGACATGCAGGGCCTGCAGCGGCTCAAGCATAGTGCGCGGCAGGACCCCTCCCAGGGGGTGCGCGGTGCCGCCGAGCAGTTCGAAGCGCTGTTCATCCAGATGATGCTCAAGAGCATGCGGGATGCCGTGCCCACCTCGGGGCTGATCGACAGTCAGCAGACCGAGTTCTACCAGTCGCTGCTCGACCAGCAGTGGTCACAGACCATGGCCTCTCGCGGCATCGGCCTGGCCGACAGCCTGGTGGCCCAGCTGGAGCGCAGCGGCATGGTGCCGGCCAAGGAGCAGAAGGGCAGTGCCGTCGATGAGCTGATCGCCGGCATTCCCCGCGGCGCGCCGCGGCCCCTGCAGGATGCCCTGCGCCCCGATGCCGACAGCGGCGATGAAGAAAAGCATGAGGCGGCCAGCGTCGATGGTGCCGAGCCAGCACCGGTTCCGGCAGGCTTTATGGAGGCCCTGAATTCGGCACCGGCCGGCTTTATGGAGCGCATGGCCGCCGTGCCGGCAGGTGAGCCTGAAGCTCGGGATGACGTGCCCCGCGACCCCGCGCCGGCCACTCGCCAGGCCGATAGTGCTGCCAACAGCGCCAACA
>CAYWBG010000076.1:0-11253 GCA_964456005.1 uncultured Halomonas sp. | reverse complement strand
AAAATCAAGATAAGCCGCGTAATCTTGAATTTGTAGCCATAATCGTAACATATATTACGTATTACGTTTTATGTAATTATCTTCCTTTTTCGTTACCGTCGCGCTATCCTGCTGCCATGCTTAGGCCCCAGCGGCCGCAATGGAATGAGGAGAGCGAGATGGCGCGCACCGGCGTGCGATACGAGGATGTGCAGCGAGCGATCGATGATCTGCTGGCGCAGGGCGAGTCGCCCAGCGTGCAGAAGGTGCGTGAGGTGCTGGGCACTGGAAGCTTCACCACCATCAGTGAGCACCTTCGCGAATGGCGGACTCGACGCGCGGAGAATCGCGATGTACCTCCACCCAGGGGTATGCCGGAGCCGCTGCAGGAACTCGCCGAAGCGCTCTGGCAGCAGTCCCAGAAGAGCGCCAACGAGTCGCTGGCCCACTATCGCGAAGAAGCCGACCGACGCGTCGAGGAGGCCGAGTCACGGGTGGCGGAAGCGCGTCGCCAGGCCGAAGACGCCGCCCAGCGAGAATCGGCCCTTGCCACTCACCTGTCTGCGACAGAGCAGCGCCTGGAAGAGCGCAGCACGGAACTGGCCCGCCGCGAAGCGGACCTCGAGCAACTCGGCGACAAGGCTAGGCGGCTGGAGACACGCTATGCGGAACTGGAGGGATTGCTAGCGCGGGTTCGTGGCGAGATAGCCACTCAGGCCCGGGAACACCAGCAGGCGGTGGATGCTCTTGAGACGCAGCACGGCGAGCGCCTGGCCCGGGAGGAGCAGCGCCACGAGAGCGCCGAGGCGCGCCTCATGGGACTGCTGGACGAGGCGCGCCAGGAACGCCAGGCCGCCGAGAAAAACGCGCAAGAGCGCGAACGACAGGCGGTCAGGCGGCACGAGCACCTGGAGCAGCAGTTGCAGGAGATGCGCGGCAAGCTGGCCGAAGAGGAGAAGCGGCATCGGGAGAGTGACTGGGGCCGCCGACAGGCCGAGACCCTGGCCGACACTCGCCAGCATGAGCAGGCGCTGCTACAAGCGCGTATCGACGAACAGAAACGCCTACTGGAGGATCAGGCTCGTCGCCTACGCGACCTGGAGGAGCAGCTCCACCGCTGCCTGTGGCAGAGTCCACCGACGCGTGAGCCCCAAGAAGCAGGCGCCGAAAACAGCGAAGGCCCCGCCGCAGCGGAGCCTTCCGATACCCGAGAGTGACGCTCAAGACACCACTCTGAGTTTATGACACGCTCGGTGTGCCACTCACTACCCACCCCTTACCTGTAGTAGGCGTTGGTGGTGTCGGTATGGTCGGTCACGTCGCGAATACCGGCGAGTTCCGGAATGCGCTCCATCAATGTCTTCTCGACACCATCCTTGAGGGTCAGATCCACCGCCGCGCAACCCTGACAGCCACCACCGAAGGCCAGTACGGCCACCTGCTGCTCGGTGAGCTCGACCAGCTTGATCTCGCCGCCGTGGGCGGCCAGGCCAGGGTTGATTTCGCTGTAGAGAATATAGTTGACGCGATCCTCCAGAGGGCTGTCGGCGTTGACCTTGGGCATCTTGGCATTGGGGGCCTTGATGGTCAGCTGCCCCCCCATGCGGTCCTTATTGAAATCGACCACCGCCTCTTCGAGGAACGGCAGGCTGTTCTTGTCCAGGTAGACCGCCAACTTGGGCAGCTCGAGGCGCTCATCCGTGGGTTCCTCCTCGCCAGGCCGGCAGTAGGCCAGGCAAGTCTCGGCGTAGGGTGTTCCTGGCTGGGTGATGAAGATGCGTACGGCGATGCCCTCGACGTTCTGCTTCTCGAGCAGTTCGGCGAGGTAGTCCTGGGCACTATCGGTAATCTGGATGGATTCACTCATGAAGGATCTCGCTGTTCGGGCCGCGGCAGCGGCGAATGGGCCGGTTGCCTGATAAAAGATGGTGTCAATGGTAAGACACGGCGCGCGACGAGACAATCCCGAGTGTTTTAGTCGGATTTTGGCTGCCTCGCTGCCCCTGGCGAGACGGGTTTGTTATCATAGCGCGCGAACCGCCCGCCAAAAACAGAAGATGCCCCCTGGCGGCCGGCAAGCCCAGGACCCCATCCCGCTGGAGACAAAACCCGCCCATGGCCGCTGTTCCCACTGCTCAGACCGCTTCGCTGATCGACAGCCTCAACGCACGCATCCTGATGCTCGACGGTGGCATGGGGACCATGCTGCAGAATGCCAACCTCTCCGAGGCGGAATTCCGCGGCGAGCGCTTCGATGACTGGCCCTCGGACCTCAAAGGCAACAATGACCTGCTGGCCTTGACTTGCCCCGAACTGGTGACACGCATCCACCGGGACTACCTGGAGGCCGGCGCCGACATTGTCGAGACCAACACCTTCAACAGCACCCGGCTGTCCCAGGCCGACTACGGCATGCAGGACCTGGTGCCTGAGCTGAATCGGGAAGCCGCCCGCCTGGCCCGAGCGGTCTGCGATGCCGTGGCTGGAGAGTCCGGCGTGCCACGCTACGTAGCCGGCGTGCTGGGGCCGACCTCGCGCACCGCCTCCCTCTCCCCGGATGTCAACGATCCGGCCAAGCGCAACGTCACCTTCGATGCGCTCAGGGAGAACTACTACGAGGCTGCCGAGGCACTGATCGAGGGCGGCAGCGACCTGATCCTGATCGAGACCATCTTCGACACGCTCAATGCCAAGGCAGCGATCTATGCCCTGGAAGAGCTCTTCGAGGCACGCGGCGAGCGGCTGCCGGTGATGATCTCCGGCACCATCACGGATGCGTCCGGTCGCACCCTGTCCGGCCAGACCACCGAGGCGTTCTGGAACTCGGTGCGCCACGCTCGACCGCTCACCGTCGGTCTCAACTGCGCCCTGGGAGCCGAGGAGCTGCGCCCTTACCTCGAGGAGCTATCGACCAAGGCAGACACTTTCGTTTCCGCTCACCCCAATGCCGGCCTGCCCAACGAGTTCGGCGAATATGACCAGACGCCCGAGGAGATGGCCACCATCGTCGCCGAGTTCGCCCAGAGTGGCCTGGTGAACGTCATCGGCGGCTGCTGCGGCTCTACGCCTGAGCATATCGCCGCCATCCACCGCGCCATCCAGGGCATGACGCCGCGTCCGGTACCCGAGCGCCCTCGGGCCTGCCGCCTGTCGGGCCTCGAGCCCTTCAACATCGAGGCCGACTCGCTGTTCGTCAACGTCGGCGAGCGCACCAACGTCACCGGCTCGGCGCGCTTCAAGCGCCTGATCGTCGATGAGGATTACACCACCGCCCTGGAGGTGGCCCTGGAGCAGGTGGAGAACGGGGCCCAGGTCATCGACATCAACATGGACGAGGGGATGCTGGAGTCCCAGGAGGCCATGGTGCGCTTCCTCAACCTGATCGCCGGCGAGCCCGATATTGCGCGGGTGCCGATCATGATCGACTCCTCCAAGTGGGAGATCATCGAAGCCGGTCTGAAGTGCGTCCAGGGCAAGGCGGTGGTCAACTCCATCTCCATGAAGGAGGGGGAGGAGGCGTTCCGCGAGCAGGCCACTATCTGCCGTCGCCACGGGGCCGCCGTGGTGGTGATGGCCTTCGACGAGGCCGGCCAGGCCGACACCTTCGCCCGCAAGACCGAGATCTGCGAACGGGCCTACCGGCTATTGGTGGATGAGCTTGACTTCCCGCCGGAAGATATCATCTTCGACCCCAACATCTTCGCCATTGCCACTGGCATCGAGGAGCACGACAACTACGCCGTCGACTTCATCGAAGCCACCCGCTGGATCCGCGAGCACCTGCCCCACGCCCTGGTCTCCGGTGGCGTCTCCAACGTGTCGTTCTCCTTCCGTGGCAACAACCCGGTACGCGAGGCGATCCACTCGGTGTTCCTCTACCACGCCATCCGCGCCGGCCTCACCATGGGCATCGTCAACGCCGGCCAGCTGGCGGTCTACGACGACCTGCCCGAGGAGCTGCGCGAGGCGGTGGAGGATGTGGTGCGCAATCGCCGAAGCGATTCCACCGAGCGCCTGCTCGACCTGGCGGACAAGTACAAGGGCGACGGCAGCGGCCCAGCGAAAAAAGAGGACCTTGAGTGGCGTAGCTGGGAGGTGGAGAAGCGCATCGAACACGCCCTGATCAAGGGCATCACCGCCTATATCGAGGATGACACCGAGCTCGCTCGACAGCGCGCCGGGCGCCCCATCGAGGTGATCGAGGGACCGCTGATGGATGGAATGAACGTGGTCGGCGATCTCTTCGGCGCCGGCAAGATGTTCCTTCCCCAAGTGGTCAAGTCGGCCCGTGTCATGAAACAGGCGGTGGCCTACCTGATCCCTTATATCGAGGCCGAGAAGAGCGAGGAGAGCCAGGCCAAGGGCAAGATCGTCATGGCCACGGTGAAAGGCGACGTTCACGACATCGGCAAGAACATCGTCGGCGTGGTCCTGCAGTGCAACAACTACGAGGTGATCGACCTCGGCGTCATGGTCCCCGCCGAGAAGATTCTGCAGGCCGCCCGCAAGGAGAACGCCGATATCATCGGCCTCTCCGGGTTGATCACCCCGTCCCTGGACGAGATGGTGCATGTCGCCAAAGAGATGCAGCGTCAGGGCTTCCACTTGCCGCTGATGATCGGTGGGGCCACCACCTCCAAGGCCCACACCGCGGTCAAGATCGAGCCCGGCTACGAGCATCCCGTGATCTATGTGACCGATGCCTCACGTGCCGTGGGCGTGGCCGGCAAGCTGCTCTCACCCGGCCTCAAGGAGGCCTATGTGGCTGAGGTCCGCGCCGATTACGAGAGAGTGCGTGAGCGCAATGCCAAGCGCCGCCCCAAGGCGGCCGAGCTGAGCTATGCCGAGGCCCGGGCCCGCAAGTTCACCATCGACTGGACCGGCTACACGCCGCCTCGGCCGGCCTTCACCGGCCTTGAGGTGTTCGACGACTACGACCTGGAGACGCTGGTTGAGCGCATCGACTGGACGCCCTTCTTCATAAGCTGGCAACTCGCCGGCAAGTACCCGAAGATCCTCGACGACAAGGTAGTCGGTGAGGCGGCACGCAACCTCTTCCGGGATGCCCAGGCGATGCTGGCCAAGCTGATTGACGAGAAGCGCGTCCACGCTCGCGGCGTCATCGGCCTGTGGCCGGCCAACAGCGTCGACGACGACGTCATCGAGGTGTACGCCGATGAGTCGCGCCAAGAGGTGATCGAGCGGCTTCACCATATCCGCCAGCAGAGCATCAAGAATCGCGAAGGCGTCTGCTACAGCCTGGCCGACTTCATCGCGCCGAAGGAGAGTGGCAAGCCTGACTGGATCGGAGGGTTCGCGGTCACTACCGGCCACGGCGTCGAGACGCTCGCCGAGGAGTACAAGGCTGCCGGCGATGACTACAACGCCATCATGGTCCAGGCGCTGACCGACCGTCTGGCCGAGGCCCTCGCCGAGCGCCTGCACGAGCGTGTGCGCAAGGAGTTCTGGGGCTATGTGCCGAAGGAGTCCCTAGACAATGACGCCCTGATCGCTGAAAAGTACCAGGGCATTCGCCCGGCGCCGGGCTATCCCGCCTGCCCGGACCATACCGAGAAGGCCACCCTGTTTCGGCTGCTCAATGCCACCCACAACAGTGGCCTCGTGCTCACCGAGAACTTCGCCATGTGGCCGGCGGCAGCCGTCGCCGGCTGGTACTTCTCGCATCCCGAGTCGAAGTATTTCTCCACCGGCAAGATCACTCGCGACCAGGTCGAAGCGCTGGCCGAGCGCAAGGCAATGCGCCTCGAGGAACTGGAGCGCTGGCTTGGGCCGGTGCTCTCCTACGACCCGGCGTGAGTGGCCGATCGCCGGCAACGCCTTCAGCGTGCGCCGGCGGCCTCGCTCGCTCCCCGACCCTGCGGATGCCCATGCTGCCCGAGCCCACCCGCCGACAGACGATCCTCCGCCTGGCACTGCCGATCATCGCCGGCATGCTCTCCCAGAGCCTGATCAACCTGATCGATGCCGCCCTGGTAGGATCGCTCGGCGAAGTACCCCTAGCAGGGGTGGGTATCGGTGGCTACGCCATGTTCATGATCACCGCGCTGGTCTTCGGGCTATCTTCCGGCGTCCAGGCCCAGACGGCCCGGCGCCATGGTGAGGAGGCCTGGAACCGCCGCGCCGTTCCCCTCAACGCCGGGCTGGTGATCGCCGTGCTCGCCAGCTTGCCCATCACGGTACTCTGCCTGTGGCAGGCGCCTCGTCTGTTGGCGCTGATCAACCAGGATCCGGCGGTAAATGCCGTGGCCGTCGACTACTTTCGCTGGCGAGTGTTATCGCTTGTGGCCGTGGCGATGATCTTCTGCTTTCGCGGATACTGGAACGGCGTTCAGCAGACCGGCATCTACCTGCGCATCATCCTGATGATGCATTTCATCAACGTGGTCGTCAGCATTGGCCTGATATTTGGTTATCTGGGCCTTCCCGCCATGGGGGCCGCCGGGGCGGGAGCGGGCACCACGCTGTCGCTGTTCGCCGGGTTGGCGATCTGGACGGTGCTAAGCCGCCGTCATGCCGTTAAGAGCGGGTTCCTGGCCGGCATCCCCAGGCGGATGACGTTCGTCACCACCCTGCGCCTGGCCATGCCTCACTCCTTCCAGCAGCTGTGGTTCGCCGCCGGCTACGCCGCGCTGTTCTGGATCCTCGGTCAGATCGATACCGCCAGCGTCGCCGTGGGTCATGTACTGGTCAACCTCTCGCTGCTGCTGATCCTGCCCGGCGTGGGGCTCGGCATGGCCGCCATGAGCCTGGTGGGCCAGGCGCTGGGGCGCGATGCCCAGGGGGACGCTCATCGCTGGGGCTGGGAGGTGGTTCACCTGGCCTGGCTCTGCCTGGCGGCGCTGGCGCTGCCCATGATGCTGTTTCCCGAGGCGGTGCTCGGCCTCTTCCTGCACAACCCGAGTCTCATCGAACTGGGGCGACTGCCCCTGCAGCTCACCGCACTGATGATCGTGCTCGACGCCGCTGCCCTGGTATTGGCCCAGGCATTGCTCGGCGCCGGCGCCAATCGCACCGTGATGACTACCACCCTGGGTCTGCAGTGGCTGGTATTCCTGCCGCTGGCCTGGTGGGTAGGGGTAGGCCTGGAGCAGGGCCTACTGGGCATCTGGTGGGTACAGCTTGGCTATCGCTGTCTCAACTCGGCCTGGTTCGCGGCCATCTGGCAGCGACGACGCTGGCAGACCCTCAAGGTCTGACGCCGCTGCTAATAACTTGCCACTTAAATTCTATGCTTATTTATTCTTTCATAGAATAAAAAAACAGGAGTAAGGTGCCGCTACGGCCCTACTTCCCCCATTCGCTTCGACCAGCAGGACACGCCTGAATGTATCGGTACGACAGCTACGACCAGACCCTAGTGGATGAGCGCGTCGCTCAATTCCGCGATCAGATGGATCGCTATCAGTCCGGCCGACTCGAGGAGGACGAATTCCGTCCGCTGCGTCTGCAGAACGGTCTCTACATACAGAAACATGCGCCCATGCTGCGCATCGCCATCCCCTACGGCATGCTATCGAGCCCTCAGCTCAGGCGCCTGGCGGCCATTACCCGCCGCTACGACCGCGGCTATGGTCATTTCACCACGCGCCAGAATCTGCAGCTTAACTGGCCGGCGCTTGAGGACGTTCCCGATATCCTAGGCGAGCTCGCCGAGGTGCAGATGCATGCTATCCAGACCAGTGGCAACTGCATTCGCAACACTACCAGCGACCAGTTCGCCGGTATTGCCGCCGACGAGGTGGAAGATCCCCGCCCCTGGTGCGAACTGATTCGCCAGTGGTCAACCCTGCATCCCGAGTTCGCCTTCCTGCCACGCAAGTTCAAGATCGCTGTCACTGGCGCTGCCACCGACCGTGCCGCCATCCAGGTCCACGACATCGGCCTACGCCTGTGGCACGACGCCAACGGCGACGTGCGGGTCAGAGTCCTGGCCGGCGGTGGCCTGGGCCGCACGCCGATGATCGGCGAAGTGGTTCGCGACGACCTGCCCTGGCAGCACCTGCTTACCTACCTCGAGGCGATGGTGCGGGTCTACAACCAGTTCGGCCGCCGCGATAACAAGTTCAAGGCGCGCATCAAGATCCTGGTCAAGGCGCTGGGCGTGGAGGAGTTCGCCCGCCGCGTGGAAGTAGAGTGGGCCCACCTGAAGGATGGCCCCCAGACCCTCACCCGGGCCACCCTGGAGGCCGCCGGGGCCCACTTCGAGGAGCCGCCACGGCGCCCGGTGAGCGATGCCGCCATCGTCGACTTCGAGCGCCTGCGCGGCGAGAATCGTGCCTTCGCACGCTTTGTCACCAACAACGTCACCGACCACAAGGTCCCGGGCTACAAGGCGGTCACCCTCTCGCTCAAGCGCCGCGAACACGCCCCGGGCGACGTCACCGCCGACCAGCTGGACGCCGTTGCCGACCTCGCCGATCGCTTCAGCTTCGGCGAGAGCCGGGTGACCCACGAACAGAACCTGGTGCTCTCCGACGTTCCGGTAGATGAACTGGAAAGCCTGTGGCGTGCGCTCGATGAGCTGGGCATGGCCAACCCTACGGTGGGCACCCTTAACGACATCATCTGCTGCCCCGGGGGCGACTACTGCGGTCTCGCCAACGCGGTCTCGATTCCCATCGCCCAGGCGCTCCAGGAGCGTTTCGAGGACCTTGACTTCCTCTATGACCTAGGACCGCTGGATCTCAACATCTCCGGCTGCATGAACGCCTGTGGCCACCACCACGTGGGCCACATTGGCATCCTCGGCGTCGACAAGAAGGGCGAGGAGTATTACCAGATCTCACTGGGGGGAAATGCCACCGACGATGCCTCCCTGGGCAAGATTCTCGGGCCCTCCTTCTTCCGCGAGGATGTCCCCGAGGTGATCGATAAGGTCCTGCAGGTCTATGTGGAGCAGCGTCATGACGATGAACATTTCCTCGACACCTATCGCCGAATCGGCCACAAGCCCTTCAAGGAGCGGGTCTATGCCTGATCGCCACCTGGAGCCTACCCGCACCCTGATCAAGATGGGCCAGCCGGAACAGGACGAGTGGGCGCTGTCGCGTCACGCCGAGGGATTGCCGGGTCGCCGCCCGGTGATCGTACCCCTGGCGCTGTGGCGCGAGCATGCCGAAGCGTCCGGCCTCGCCCCCTGGCTGCCCAGTGACACCGAACTCACCCCTGCACTTGCCGCCGAACTGGCCCGGGCACCGTTGGTGGCCATCGACTTCCCCGCCTTTACCGATGGCCGCGGCTATACGCTTGCCCGCCTATTGCGCCAACGGCACGCTTACGGCGGCGAGATACGCGCAATCGGCGATGTGCTGGTCGATCAGCTGTTCTACATGACCCGCTGCGGCTTCGATGCCCTGGCGCTGCGCGAGGACCAGCATCTGGACGACGCCCTGCGGGCTCTGGGCGCGTTCAGCGTCAGCTATCAGCCGGCAGTGGACCAGCAGGAGGCGCTCTTCGAGCGCCGCCTGCGCGAGAACGGCAACGCCTGACCACGGGGGACTGCCCTGCATTTTTCAACGGCGAGTGTCCCGGTGGTCAGCACGTCAGCCGCGTCGCTTCTGCTGGCGCTCGCGATTGGCCGCGCGGGCGCGCTCGCTCTTGCGCAGCATGACCCAGGTGGCGCCCAGCCCGCCGTCGGCCTGGCTGGCCGAGACGAAGGCCTGCACCTCCGGGAACTGAGCCAACCACTTGGCCAAGTAGGAACGCAGCACGTTGGGGGGACTGTCGATGCTCTGACCGCGACCATGCACGATCAACACCGAGCGCAGGTCATGGGCGTGGGCCTCCTGTATGAAAGGAAGAAGCGCCCGCCTGCACTCCTCCAGCGGGCGGCGCAGCAGATGCAGCCGCGCCTGGGCTGCATAGCCACCATGGCGCAAGCGATCCATCACGCCCTCCTGGATGCCGTCGCGGCGAAACTCCAACGGATCGAAGGGTGGCAACAGGTCGACGAAGTCATCCGATAGGAAGTTGCTCCCCTCCCCTACGGCGGCTGCGCTTTCCCGCCGCGCCAGCTGGGCCTCGCTGGGGCCACTGTGGCGGCGGCCGGGGTCTGCCCGGTTACGGGCCCGGGAGAGTGGCGCCACATCGCCCATCAGAGTCCGGAAGTCCAGGTCATCGCGTGCAGGCTGGTTCATGGGGCACCTCCCGTCGTCATGGGACCTTCATCCTAGCAGAGCTGCTCGCTGGGCTTAAGCCAACAGGACAGCCACGTCGACCCATGACAGGATGGGTGGCGCCCCGGATGACGGACCACAGGAGACGAGATGACGCGACTGCGCCTGCTGCTGCTGACGCTGCTCGGCCTGCCCCTGGCTATCGCGGGATGGCTGTGGCTGACCATGCTGAGCCCCTTTACCTATGATCGCCCCGACCACCTGCCTGCCATTGAACCGGGGCCCCACTCTGTCTTCGTCTACGGCACGCTCCGCTCGGGGGTGGTGCGCTGGATCGTCACCGGACGCGCCGGCGAATCACGCCCGGCGGTGCTGGAGGACTTTCGTCGCAGCCGCCTGGACCTGGAGGAATCTCCGGGCGAACGGGTCGAAGGCGAGGTGGTCGAAGTCAGCGCCGAGGAGCTGGCGCGGCTGGACCGCTACGAGAGGCTGGGCCTGCGCTACGAGCGGGTGCGCCTCGAGCTAGACGACGGCAGCGAGGCCTGGGTCTACCGTCGCTTGCCCGAAGCGGCAACTGCCGAGACGTCGTCGTGAGCCGGGACGCTAGCCTTGCTACAATGGCAGCGGTCCCGCCCGGCAGTTTGCTCAAGAACGCCCTCGCTCTGGTCGAGCGACCCCTGACCCCACTCCCTGCATCAGGAGCCCCGATGAGCCCCCCGCTTCCCTACGTGCTGATTCTCTTCTACTCCCGCCACGGGGCCACCCGCGCCATGGCCGAACAGCTCGCCGCCGGCATCGAGTCCGTAAGCGGCATCCAGGCGCGTCTGCGCACCGTGCCCCCGGTGTCGCCCACCTGTGAGGCGGTGGACCCCGAGATTCCCGAAGAGGGCGCGATCTATGCCAGCCTGGACGATCTGCGTCACTGTGCGGGGCTGGCCATCGGCAGCCCCACGCGTTTCGGCAACATGGCTGCGCCACTCAAGCACTTCCTGGACGGCACCAGCGAACTGTGGCTGGGAGGAGCGCTGATCGACAGGCCGGCTACCGCCTTCACCTCTACCTCCAGCCTCCACGGTGGCCAAGAGAGCACCCTGCTGACCATGCTGGTGCCCCTTCTTCACCACGGCATGGTGTATGC
>CAYWBG010000075.1:0-11332 GCA_964456005.1 uncultured Halomonas sp. | reverse complement strand
CTCGGGGAGGGCGACCAGCATCGGCAGGGCGCGGTAGGCAGAGAGGCCGTCGCATTCGAAGGGGCGCAGGTCCTCCTCGCGGTGCAGCAGAGTCATACCTGGCAGGGCATGCTGGAGGTCGGCCAGCACCTCGGACTGGTCGCGCCCGGGTTGGCCGCCATCGAGTCTAGAATCGAAGTGGGTGTTCATGGTGACTCCTGAGCGAGAGGGGCATCACTTGAGTTTAGAATCCATTTTATGAAAAGAGTTTCTATAAATCCATGGAAATTTTTTTCATAAAATGCTATTGGATGTGCTCTATCTAGAAATGATCGGGCCCCGCCGATGATCGACGAGGCCCGAAGAGCGTCATGCGCGCACCATCAGCCCGCTCGCATCAGCGGATCGGTGATGCCTAGTACATAGAAGGCCACCAGCGCGATGATCCCCGAGAACACCAGATAGTAGATCGTCGGCAGGATGGTCTTGCGGATGGTTTCCCCTTCGCGACCCAGCAGGCCAACGGTGGCGGACGCGGCGACCACGTTGTGGATGGCAATCATGTTGCCGGCGGCGGCGCCCACTGCCTGCAGCGCGACCATCAAGGCGGTAGAGACCCCCAGCTGTTGCGCCACGTTGAACTGGAACTCGGCCAGCATCAGGTTGGAGACAGTGTTGGAGCCGGCAATGAAGGCACCGAGACCGCCCACGGCCGGGGCGAAGAACGGATAGACGCCGCCCACGCTATCAGCCACCAGCTGTGCCATGGCCACCGGCATGGAGACCAGGTCCGACGCGTTGACACCGGAATTGATCAGGATCCGCACCATGGGAATGGTGAAGATCAGCACGAAGCCGGCACCCAGGATGGTCTTCGAAGACTCGCTGAAGGCTTCCTTGAGCTCGCCCACACGCATCTTGTGGAGCAGGGCGGTGAGGAATACGACCATCAGCAGGATGCCACCCGGCAGATAGAGCGGCTGAATGGCCCCCGAGACCCCGGCTTCACCCAGGATGTTGCTCCAGCCGAAGCTGATGGACTGCAGCGCTTCGCGGAAGGGAGCCACCGTACGCGAGGCCACCAGAATCACGGCCAGCAGCACATAGGGGAGCCATCCCATGAAGGTGGTGATCGGCGTCTTCCCCACGATGTCATCGGTCTTGATCACCAGCTTGCCGATCCAGGCGTCAGGCCAGGACTTGTAGTCCGGAAAATCCCAGGTGTCCTTGGGGATCAGGAAACCTTTGCGCGCCGCGGGCACGACGATGGCCAGGCCGACACCGGCACCGATCATCGATGGGAACTCCGGGCCGAGCAGCACACCGGCAAGCATGTAGGGGACCACGAAGGCGACGCCGGCGAAGATAGCGAAGGGAGCAATGGAGAGACCTTCCTTCCAGGACTTATTCTCGCCGAAGAACTTGACCATGATCACCACCATGATCAGCGGCATCAGGACGCCCACGATACCGTGGATCACGGCCACCTCGGCAGCGATCAGGCGGAAGTACTCCAGCCAGGTGTAGCCGCCGGCTTCCAGCGCTTCGGTGATCCCTTCGCGGTTGATGCCGCCGGTGACGCCCACCACGATGGGGGTGCCTACGGCGCCGAAGGAGACCGGGGTGGACTGGATCATCATGCCGACCACTACCGCGGCCAGCGCCGGGAAGCCGAGCGCCACCATCAGCGGAGCCGCCACGGCGGCCGGCGTACCAAAGCCGGAGGCACCCTCGATGAAGCAGCCGAACAGCCAGGCAACGATGATGGCCTGGACGCGGCGGTCAGGGCTGATGCCCGAGAAGCCCTTGCGGATGGCGGTGATGCCGCCGGAGTGCTTGAGGGTATTGAGCAGCAGGATGGCACCGAAGATGATCCAGAGGATCGACACGGTGAGGATCAGGCCCTGAAAGGTCGAGGCCAAAACCCTGTTGAAACTCATGTCCCAGGCGAAGAGGGCGATGAGGGCGGTAACCACATAGACCACCGGCATGGCGGTCTTGGCCGGCATTCGCAGGCCTATTAGCAGTACACCGGCCAGCACCAGAGGCGTGAAGGCCAGCAGTGCAAGTAGGGTGCTAGTGTCATTCATGAGGCAGGTTTCCCCTCGGCTTGTTGTGATGGCGTTGTCTGCCATGAGGTGGCGCGATACCGCCAGCCCAAGGCCAGGCGGATGCGCGAAAGATACGCCCACGGAGCGTTGACTCGCCAGCGATGGAAAATTGGTATTACCAATAATTTGCTTATTTTCGAATCCCCGGCTTCAGACAATACCTATAAAAAACATAGGGTTGTATTTTGCAAGGGCGTTTCGAGCCTCGAAAGGCCACTCGCTCTCTATAGACTAAAGAACAGGATGGAAAGGCCTGAGTCGTCCATGGCGTGGCGCATGGCGGGTGAGGAGAAAGGCTGGCACACTGCCGCTGACACGCTTAACACAACAGGGGAATGTCATGACAAGGGTGCTCTATGATCTCTGCGGTATCGATGAGGGGCTGAGGTTCTCGCCCTACTGCTGGCGGGTACGCTATGCCCTGGCTCACAAGGGGCTAGCAGTGGAGACTCGTCCCTGGCGCTTTACCGACAAGCAAGCGCTGAGCTTCGCCGACCATGACAAGGTGCCTGTGCTCGTCGACGGTGACGAGGTCATCACCGACAGCTACGAGATCCTGCGCTACCTGGACCGTGTCTATCCCGAGGCGCCCCTGCTGGGCGACGCCATGGCCGAGGCACGGGCTCGCTTTCTCAAGCACTATGCCGAGCGTGCCCTGCAACCGGCGATGCTACGCACCATCATCATGGACCTGCTGAATGCCATCCATCCCGACGATCGCGACTATTTCCGCGAGACCCGGGAGCAGCGCCTGGGCCGAACCCTGGAGGAGTTCCACTCCCCGGCGAAGGGGCTGTCGCAGCTGGATGCCGCCCTGGAGCCGCTGCGCGGGCGGCTCAAGGAGGCGGATTACCTCGATGGACAAGCCCCGGCGGCGGGAGACTACCTGGTCTTCGGCTGCTTCATGTGGGCGCGAACCGTTTCCAGCGCCGACCTGGTCTCCAATGCCGATCCGGTTCATGCCTGGCTGGAGCGTATGCTCGACCAGCATGACGGCCTGGGGCGTAGCGCCATGCGGATCACCGACGTTGAGGGCGCCTACCGCTGACTCGGCTTTTCAGGGTGCTAGGAAAATGGTCCCGGAGGTATGTTGCACCGCACAAAAACGCCTGCTATGTTGCGATGCAGTGCAGGGCATGGCGCCCTGTCTAACCACCAAAGACGGAGGTGTTACATGTCCACAAAGGCCGCTACCCAGAAAACCACTGAGCAGTTCGAAGATATCCTCGTCCAGCCCGCTCGCGCCTATGGCTCCTTGACCCTAGAGTTCTACGAGAAGCTTCTCAACGCCCAGCTGGACGCCGCGCGCAGCTACACCGAATTCAGCATGGGCCAGGCGCGTGCCTGGATCGATGTTCGCGATGCCGAAGACCTCAAGAAGGTCGTGGAAGGCCAACAGAAGGCCATCCAGGACATGGGCGAGCGCATAAAGGCCGATACCGATAAGGTCAACGCCCTCGGTCAGGACTTCCTGCAGAAGAGCCAGAAACTGGTCGAAGAGAGCGTGAAGTCCGCGACAGCCGCTACCAAGTAACGCCGGCCAAGATCCCGACACGGACCACCCCAATTTCGGGGTGGTCCGTTGCACTGTGGGGCCAGGACAGGCAAGCACCCGTCAGCCCGGCCCCTGCTCCAGCAGTCGAATCACTTCATCATCCTCTACTTGGCCGAACTCCACGAAGAATTGGCCCACGGAGCTGAAGCGGGTCGGAGCTTCGGGGCAGACCACCTCGTCGGCTAATGCGTCGAACCGGATCAGAGTGTCGGGTGGCGCCACCCCGATAGCGGCGATGAGCCTGGCCGGCTCGCGCTGGCGCAGGGTGGCCAGTGCCGCGGACATGGTGGCTCCGGTAGCGCTGCCGTCATCCACCACCACCACGACTCGCCCGGTTGGATCGATGGGCGAGCGCACCGGGGTGTAGCGGTGGCGACGCTCGTCGATCAGCTCGCGTTGGCGTGAGGTCTCACGGGCCAGCCAGTCGTCGCGGCAATGTCGTGCCTCTTTCTCGAGGTGCACGCTGCCATCCTCGCTGACGGCCCCGATGGCGAACTCGGGATTGCCCGGGGCGCCGATCTTGCGCACCAGCACCACGTCGAGCTCTCCCCCCAGGGCGTCGGCGATCACCCGCCCCATGGGGACGCCTCCCCTGGGAATGGCCAGTATCAGCGGATGTTCACCTTTCAGATGAATGAGCCTCTCAGCGAGTCGTTGAGCGGCATCAAGCCGGTTTCTATACATGGCAGCACCTCCGTGAGTCTCTCAGCAGAAGTCTAGCCCAGGTGAACATACCCAATGGTGCAGCGGAAAGGGGTTCGCCGGCAGGGCCGGCGACGCGGGTGGGGTCATGGGGCAGGCTGCCCTCAGAGGTTGGACTTGACGCTCTCGCTCTTGGCCGCAACAGCGTCCTCGGCCTCGGGGTCTATCCGTCTCGGCTTGCCCGGCAGCACGGCATCGAGCAGCAGGGCGGCGAGTGCCGCCGGCACCAGGCCCGACTTTAGCAGCAAGCCCGCCTGGCCGGGCATGGTCTCGGAGATCGCTTCCACGGCGGGCAGGCCGATGCCCAGGCTCATGGCAACGGCGATGATCAGCATGGCGCGCTGGTTGAGCTCGCACTCCTGGATGATCTTGAGCCCCGCCGAGGCGATCATGCCGAACATCACCACCCCAGCACCGCCCAGCACGGCGTGGGGCATGGCGGCGACCAGGCCCCCCAGCTTGGGGAACAGGCCCATGCAGATCAGCAAGATGCCGCCGATGGTCACCACGTGACGGCTCACCACGCCGGTCAGGGTGATCAGGCCAACGTTCTGGGCATAGGCGGTGTTGGGCAGTGTATTGAAGATGGCGGCGAAGGAGGTGGCCACGCCGTCTGCCATCACGCCGCCGGAGAGCTCGCGGTCCTTGGCCTGGCGGCCGGCACCGCCGATGGTAATGGCGGAGATGTTGCCGATGGTCTCGAGTCCCACGACGAACATGATCAGCGTCATCCCGATGATGGCGGTCAGGTGGAATTCCAGACCGTACTGGAGTGGCTGTGGGATGGCGAACCAGGCGGCGTCGGTGACGCTGGAGAAGTCGACCATGCCCAGGGCGATGGCCACCAGATAGCCGCTGGTCAGACCCACCAGCACCGAGGCGGCCTTGAGAAAGCCGCGGCCGAACTGGTGCACGACAATGGTCACCACCAGCACGAACAGCGCCAGACCCAGATTGGTGGGCGAAGCGAAGTCATCGGCACCGACACCACCGGCGGCGTAGTTGAGGCCCACCGGCATCAGGGTGATGCCGATCAGCAGCACTACGATGCCGGTGACCACCGGCGAGAACCAGTGGCGGATCTTCTTGAGAAAGGCCCCCAGCACGATCTGCAACAGACCGGCAATCAATGAGGCGCCGAGCACCGCGGCGAGGCCGAAGGCGTTGGCCAGGGGCAGCGCCACCGGCAGGAAACCGAAGCTGGTCCCCTGGACGATGGGGAGGCGGGCCCCGATCGGTCCCATGCCGATGGTCTGTATCAGCGTGGAGATGCCGGCCACGAACAGGGCGACCTGGATCAGGAAGATCTGCTCGCCGGTGGCGGCGCCGATGACCCCGGCAATGATGATCGGTGGCGTCACGTTACCGGCAAACATCGCCATGATGTGCTGAATCCCTAGCGGAATCGCCTTGCCCAGCGGCGGCATGGCGTCCGGGTCCCGGTTGATGGTTCGGGTGGGGTTCGTCTCGGGATGCGGGGCGGAACGGGGTCTGGTCATGGTCGGGCTCGCAGCTTGGGTTGTTGTCGGTGCTGGCGTGCGGGTCGTGGAGTCGGCCGGTTGTTATGAAGAGTGAGGCCAATTCTCTGGATTAAATGTACACAATATTAAAGATCGTGAAAGACATTATGCCGTAATTACTGTGTTCATCTACGGCGAAGCCTTTCATATCAATATTTTGCGGGACATTTATTGACCAATCGGTCAGTCTCCTGGGGTGGCTCATGAGGGAGTTGAGCCCCCGCGGCCCGGCCGCGGGGGCGGCGATCAGCCCGCCAGGCGAGCCTGCAAGCGGAACAGGGCGATACGATTGATCTGCTCGATGGCGGTACGGCGCTCCTGCTCCGGCGTGTTCTCCAGGCGCGCCTCGAAGGCATCGAGAATCGCATGGCGATCGCTGCCCTTGACGGCCATCACGAAGGGGAAGCCGAATTTATCCTTGTAGGCGGCATTGAGACGCTCGAAGCGGGCCATCTCCTCCGGCGTGCACTGGTCGAGACCGGCGCCGGCCTGCTCGCGCGTGGAGTCATCGGTCAGGTCTCCGGCGATTGCCGCCTTGCCGGCCAGGTCCGGGTGGGCGCGAATCACCGCTAGCTGCTGCTCGGCGGGAGCCTCGCGCAGGGTCTGGCTCATGGCTTCGGCCAGCCCCGCCGGGGTGTCCTGCTCGCGGGTCAGACCGCGCTCCCAGGTCAGTTCGGCCACCCAGGGGGAGTGCTCATAGGTCTCGCCGTAGGCGGCCACGAAAGCGGCCTTGTCCAGTTGGCTGGGTCGCGGTGTCAGGGTGTTGTCTATCATGGTCAGTCTCCCGATAGCGTTGGTCGAAGGGGGTGAGGCGTATTAATGTATACAAAAAATATTTTGAAATGTACTCGATAAACGTCTAAAAATGTCCTCGTTGCTGTCCGCGACCTTCCGGGAGCCATCCACAGAGAACAACAGGAGAGTGAAGATGGGACGCCTGACTACCCATGTGCTGGATACCGCCCAGGGCCGCCCCGGCCAGGGCATCCGCATCGAGGTATACCGCCTCGCGAGCGAGGGACGAGAGCGCCTCAAGGAGGTCGTCACCAACGATGACGGCCGCTGCGATGCCCCGATCCTCGAGGGCGGCGACTTCACGGCCGGCGAGTATGAGCTGGTATTCCATGCCGGTGCCTACCTGCGCGAACAAGGCGTTCAGGCCAGCGAGCCGCGCTTCCTCGACGTGATCCCGCTGCGCTTTGGCGTGGCCGATGCCGAGGCGCACTTCCACGTGCCGCTGCTGCTGTCGCCGTATGGCTACTCCACCTACCGCGGTAGCTAGCCGCAGCCCGCAACATGGCAGCCCCCTCCGGAGTGCCTGGTGAGGCCTGGCCGCCGGTCACCAACAACAATGCAATGAGTCGAGGCATCCCCTGATGCAAGCCTATCTGCTGGACTTTGCCAACTTCATGCTGCGCTGGCTGCATGTCATCGCCGCCATCGCCTGGATCGGCGAGTCGATCTACTTCGTGATGCTGGACAATGGCCTGAAGAAGCCCAAGGCCAGCGAGGACCGTGAGAAGGGCGTGTTCGGCGAGATGTGGGCCGTCCACGGTGGGGGCTTCTACCACAACCAGAAATATGCCACGGCACCGGCCAAGCTGCCCGATGACCTTCACTGGTCATTCTGGAAGTCTTACACCACCTGGCTGTCGGGCTTCGCGCTCTTCGTGCTGCTCTACATGACCAATCCGAGCTTCTATCTGGTCAACCCCAATGCCAGCTGGGAGTGGGCTGCCAACATGACAGGCTGGCAGGCCAACGTGCTGGCGACTCTCTTCCTGGTCGGTGGCTGGGTCGTCTACAACGAGCTTTGCAAGCGCATCAGCCCCAACATGACCCGCGACGGGCTGCTGAGCATCGCCGTGGCAGTGATGATGGTGGTGGTTGCCTATCTGAGCACCCAGATGTTCTCCGGCCGGGCCGCCTTCCTGCTCACCGGCGCAGTCATGGCCACCGCCATGTCGGCCAACGTCTTCTTCTGGATCATTCCCGGGCAGCGGCGCATGGTCAACGCCATGAAAGCTGGCGAGACGCCCAATCCGCTGGATGGCAAGCGTGGCAAGCAACGCTCGGTGCACAACACCTACTTCACCCTGCCGGTGGTGCTGCTGATGATCAGCAACCACTACTCCTTTGCCTACAACCACGAGCTTGCCTGGGTGATCATGTCGCTGTTCATCTTCGCCGGGGCCCTGATCCGCCAGTTCTTCGTGCTGATGCATGCCGGCAAGATCCAGCCCGCCTACCCCGTGGCCGGCACGGCGCTGTTGCTGGTGGCCTTCTGGGTCGCGGCGCCGGCCAGTCAGCCGGCTGCCGGCACCGCGGCTGAGGGTGAGGCGACGCCCTTCGAGGAAGTGCATGCGCTGGTCGATCAGCACTGCGTGGCCTGCCATGCCAGCGAGCCCACCCAGCCCGGGTTTGCGGCCCCTCCGGCCGGTGTGGCCTATGACAGTGAGGATCAGATTCTGCGTCAGAAGCACCAGATCCAGCAGGTGGTGGCCAGCAAGTACATGCCGCTGGGCAACATGACCGGCATGACCGACGAGGAGCGCGAGGCGATCGCCGCCTGGTCGGAGTGACCGGGTGGCAGCGGTGGTCTGACGAAGCCAGCCACCGAGCCACGGCTGCGTCGGCCTGACCAGGGGCCCGTCCGAGCGGCGGGTCCCTGGTCATTCGAGATGGCTCGGAACCCGGTACCCGATGCGTATACAATAATTGCATCCAGG
This sequence comes from uncultured Halomonas sp., assembly GCA_964456005.1. GTDB lineage: Bacteria > Pseudomonadota > Gammaproteobacteria > Pseudomonadales > Halomonadaceae > Halomonas. The sequence continues at coordinate 2,736 of CAYWBG010000075.1, read as the reverse complement.
GGCAGGTAAGGAAGGATTCCATGAATCAGCCGGCAGACCGCGGCGATGCGACCAGCGGTGGCGCTCGACGCCTTGGCAAGAACGGTGACGGTGCCGAGCGGCACGAGGCCATCTACCGTTCGATTAGCGATGCGATCATCGAGCATCGGCTCATGCCCGGAGCGCGACTGCGTGAGGATGCGCTCTCCGAGGTGTTCGGTGTCAGCCGTACCGGTATCCGCAAGATCCTGCAGCGCCTGGCCCTGGAGCAGCTGGTCACCCTGACCCCACGACGCGGTGCCAGCGTCACCCGTCCCACCGCCGACGAGGCCAAGGATGTCTTCGATGCCCGTCAGATGATCGAGTGTGGGCTGATGCCTGAGGTGGCGCGGCGGTTCACCCAAGAGGATGCCTGGGAGTTGCGACGCCTCTCCGAACGCGAGCAGCAGATGCTGCGTGACAGAGATCACAGCGCGGGCATCCGGCTGTCTGCAGAGTTCCACACCCGCCTGGCCAGGATTTCCGGCAATGCCACCCTGGCCGACTTCGTCGAGCGCCTCTGTTTTCGTTCCTCTCTGATTCTCGCTGTCTATGGCGATCCTCGGCACCTGGGGTGTGAAACCCATGATCATGATGCCCTGATTGCCCGTCTGGAGTCCGGTGAAGGAGACGCGGCGGCCGGGCTGATGTCGCGGCACCTGGACGCCGTGGAGGCCACGCTCTCCATGGAGGAAGAGGAGGGGGAGGCCCCCGACCTGCACGCTATCTTCTCATCTTGAATTTCCCCGGTTCGGGCTTGCGGGGCAGTGGCGACGGCGCTACATTCTTTATGTATACAAAAAACACGGGAATTGAGTGCAAATGGCGACCGTCGACTACCCCCGCGACCTGATCGGCTACGGCCGCAACCCGCCCCATGCCAACTGGCCGGGTCAGGCGAAGATCGCCGTGCAGTTCGTGCTCAACTACGAGGAGGGCGGCGAGAACTGCGTCCTGCACGGCGATGAAGGCTCCGAGCAGTTCCTCTCCGAGATCATCGGCGCGCCGGCCTTTCCCGATCGCCACCTGAGCATGGAGTCGATCTACGAGTACGGCTCCCGGGCGGGTGTCTGGCGAATCCTGCGCGAGTTCGAGCGCCGCGGACTGCCGCTGACGGTGTTCGGTGTGGCCATGGCACTCGAGCGCCACCCGGAAGTGGCCCACGCCTTCAGGGAGCTGGGTCACGAGGTTGCCTGCCACGGCTACCGCTGGATCCACTACCAGGAGATGCCGGAGGCGCAAGAGCGCGAGCACCTGAAGCAGGCCATGGCGATCTTCCAGCGCCTCTACGGTGAAAAGCCCCAAGGCTGGTACACCGGCCGCGACAGCCCCAATACGCGCCGGCTGGTGCTGGACGAGGGCGGCTTTCTCTACGACAGCGATTACTACGGCGACGACCTGCCGTTCTGGACCCGCGAGCGCGACAGCCGGGGCGTCGAGCACGACCACCTGATCGTGCCCTACACTCTGGACAGCAACGACATGCGCTTCGCCGCCCCCCAGGGCTTCAACACCGCGGATCACTTCTTCACCTACCTGCGCGACGCCTTCGACGTGCTCTATGCGGAGGGCGAGGAGTCGCCCAAGATGCTCTCCATCGGCATGCACTGCCGCCTGCTGGGGCGCCCGGGCCGCTTCCGCGCCCTGCAGCGTTTCCTGGACCATATCGAGGCCCACGACCGGGTCTGGGTGGCGCGCCGGGTGGATATCGCCCGCCACTGGATGGAGCATCATCCGGCACCGGCTCGCTGAGTCCATGCCGCGCTGAACTGCTCGAGGCTGATCCGGCAACAGCTCTGATCGGGGGCGCTGTGAACCCCTCCCTGGGCGCTACCGATGCCATCCCTGGCATAGGACCCCCTCCAGAGCTGTCCCCGGCGCCTCTCGCCCCGACCCTTGCGGGGCGCTCGTACCAACCCGGGCTTCGGCCCAGAGTCACTCAGGACACTCCATGAAACCACGTACCTACTACGCCCCCGCCGGCGGCCATCCGCCCCAGACCCAGCTGCTCTCCGACCGGGCGGTGTTCACCGAGGCCTATGCGGTGATCCCCAAGGGCGTCTTCGGCGATATCGTCACCAGCAACCTGCCGTTCTGGGAGGGCACCCGGCTGTGGGTGCTGGCGCGCCCGCTCTCCGGCTTCGCCGAGACCTTCTCTCAATACATCATGGAAGTCGCCCCCGGCGGCGGCAGCGAGAAGCCCGAGCTCGATCCCGAGGCCGAGGGGGTGCTCTTCGTGGTGGAGGGCGAGATGGCCCTGACCCTCGCTGGCGAGCGCCACGCCATGGTGCCGGGCGGCTATGCTTTTATCCCGCCCGGTAGTGACTGGCAGGTGAAGAACACCTCCGCGGCGCCGGTGCGCTTCCACTGGGTACGCAAGGCCTATGAGCGGGTCGAGGGCATCGAGGTGCCCGAGGCCTTCGTCACCAACGAGAACGACCTCGAGCCCAACCCCATGCCGGGCACCGAGGGGCGCTGGGCCACCACCCGCTTCGTCGACCCGAACGACGTGCGCCACGACATGCACGTCAATATCGTCACCTTCCAGCCCGGCGCGGTGATCCCCTTCGACGAGACCCACGTCATGGAGCACGGCCTCTACGTGCTGGAGGGCAAGGCGGTCTACCACCTCAACCAGGACTGGGTGGAGGTGGAGGCGGGCGACTTCATGTGGCTGCGCGCCTTCTGCCCCCAGGCCTGCTACGCCGGCGGCCCGGG
>CAYWBG010000074.1:0-11339 GCA_964456005.1 uncultured Halomonas sp. | reverse complement strand
GCTATGTGGACGAGAAACTGGCTCGCGTGGAGCGCCACTACGACAACATCACCAATGTGCAGGTGACTCTGTCTGTGGAGAAGGAGCGCCAGCACGCCGCCTGCACCCTGCATGCCGCCGGTGCCGACCTGCACGCCGAGGCTCAGGATGTCGATATGTATGCCGCCATCGACGCCCTGGCCGACAAGCTGGACCGTCAACTGGTCAAGCATAAGGAGAAGGCCCAGGCCCGCGCCCAAGGCGCCGGCGCTCGCTGATCCGCCATGACACTTGAAGCCATCCTGCCCCCCGAGCGCACCCTGTTCGGTGTGCCCGGGGGAAGCAAGAAGCGGGTGCTGGAGTTCTTCAGCACCTTCATTGCCCAGAACACCCCAAGCCTGGACAGCCAGGAGGTATTCGGTCGCCTGATCGGTCGAGAACGGCTTGGCAGTACCGGAATCGGTCATGGTGTGGCCATCCCCCACGCCCGTAGCCCCCACTGCAAGACGCCCATCGCCGGCTTCCTCAAGCTCGCCGAACCGGTCGATTTCGACGCCATCGACGGCGAACCGGTCGATCTGGTGTTCGTGCTGCTGGTGCCCGAAGAGGCCGACGACGCCCATCTCGCGCTACTGGCCCAGGTGGCCGGTGTGATGAACGACGCCGAGACCCGTAGCGCGCTGCGTCGCAGCGAGAGCCAGCGCGAACTTCACGAAAGGCTGGTCGAGGCGATCCGACGACAGGCGTGAGCCCCACGGGCCGCCCGGCCGATTCAGTGACCAGGAGTCCCGTTATGCAGCTCGTGATCATCAGCGGCCGTTCTGGCTCAGGCAAGTCGATTGCGCTGCAGGCGCTGGAGGATATCGGCTGCTATGCCATCGACAACCTTCCCGCCATGTTGCTCGGCTCCCTGGTCGATGAGCTCCAGGGGGCGGAATCACCGCGCTCTTCCATTGCCGTCAGCATCGATGCCCGCAACCTGCCCCAGGCCCTGGAGCGTTTCCCAAGCCTGTTAAAGGAGGTACGTAATCGCGGCATTGATTGCCAGGTGATCTACCTGACCACAGACGCCCGCATTCTCCTCGAGCGTTACTCGGAAACCCGCCGTCGCCATCCGTTGACCCGGGATAGCGACATGACCCTGGCCGAGGCCATCGACTCTGAGGAGCAGGCACTCGCCGAGATTCGCGACCTGGCCGACCTGGTGATCGACACCTCGCGCCTCTCGGTACACGAGTTGCGCGGCCGCATCAACGACCAGGTGGCCCACCACTCAGCCGGACAGTTGGCCCTGACCGTGGAGTCATTCGGCTTCAAGCGCGGGGTTCCCCTCGACGCCGACATCGTCTTCGACGCCCGCTGCCTGCCCAATCCTCACTGGGATCCTCGATTGCGAGACGCCAACGGCCGCGACCCCTGCATCATCGCCTTCCTGGAGGGATACCCTATTGTCGCCGAGATGCTCGATGACATCCTTACCTGGGTGAGGCGTTGGCTGCCCGCTTACCTGGCTAGCCACCGCAGCTACCTGACGGTGGCCATCGGATGCACCGGTGGCCAGCATCGCTCAGTCTACCTGGCCGAACGCCTGGCTGCAGGCATGGCCGAGCAGCACCCCAGGGTGCGCATACGCCATCGAGAGTTGCACATCCACGACACCCTGCCTCACCAGTGTGACGAGGCAGGGGAAGTGCCGGACAGACGAGGAACCTGACGCGTGCCGCAACGCCATCTGACCCTGACCAACAAGCGCGGTCTGCACGCCCGCGCCGCCACCAAGCTGGTGCAGTGTTGCCAACCCTTCAACGCCCGTATCCACGTAGCCAACGGCCCCATGCAGGGTGATGCCGCCAATATCATGTCGCTGCTGATGCTTGCTGCCCCCTGCGGTACCGAACTCACCGTGACCGCCGAGGGAGATGACGCCGAGGAAGCCCTCGACGCCATCCAGGCGCTCTTCGACGCGCGCTTTTACGAGGACCAGTGACGGCTCCCTCTCCTAGCGGGTGAGGGTTGACGCGACTTTTACTAACTGCCGGCCACCGTCATCTCGTCGATTAGCCAGCTGCCGGTATGAATGCTGCCACGGGTATCGATATCGCTGCCCACGCCAACCAGCCCCTTGAACATCGACTCCAGGTTGCCGGCAATGGTGAACTCCTCCACCGGGTACTGAATCTCGCCGTTTTCTACCCAGAAACCCGCCGCCCCACGCGAGTAGTCGCCGGTCACGCCGTTGACCCCCTGGCCCATAAGCTCGGTCACAAGTACGCCGCGATCCATGCGGGCGAGCAAATCACTGCGGGACGCCAGGGGCGCATCAAGGCGCAGGTTGCGCGCGCCGCCGGCATTACCGGTGGTCTGCATCCCCAGGCGCCGGGCGCTGTAGGCGGAGAGCATGTAGCTGGCCAGGCGCCCTTTCTCGATGAAGACGTTGTCGCGGGTCTGAACGCCGTCGTTGTCGAAGGGCGAGCTGGCCATGGCCCCCGGCTCCATGGGGCGCTCCTGCAGGCTGAACCACTCGGGGAAGAGCGGCTCGCCCAGACGATCGCAGAGGAATGAGGCCTGACGATAGAGGGCACCGCCGGCAATGGCCCCCATCAGCGAACCGACCAGCCCGGCGGCCAGGGTCGGTTCGAACATCACCGGCAAGCGGCCGGTGGCAGGGCGCCGAGCGCCCAGGCGGCGCAGGGTGCGCTCGGCGGCGCTCTCGCCCACGACCTCCGGGGCCTGCAGATCCCGGGGGTCACGGGCGCTGGTAAAGTCATAGTCGCGCTGCATGCCGCTCGCGTCTTCGGCGATCAGCATGCAGGAAAGCGAGTGGCGGCTACCACGCTGGCTGCCCAGGAAGCCGTGACTATTGGCGTAGACCCGCACTCCTTCACCGCTGGAAAGAGACGCGCCATCGGAACTCTTGATGCCGGCCCGACTGCGTCCGGCCGACTCGCAGGCCAGCGCCATCTCGATGGCCTGCTCGGTGGTCAGGGCCCAGGGGTGGTGAACATCGAGATCGGGCAGCTCGGTGGCCATGAGCTCGGCATCGGCCAGGCCCGAGGCGGGATCCTCGCCGGTGTGGCGAGCAATGGCCAGGGACTTTTCCACCAAGGCGCGGATCGAAGCCTCGCTGGCATCGCTGGAGGAGGCGCTGCCCTTGCGGCGTCCCACATAGACGGTGACCGCAATGCCCTGGTCGCGGGAGAGCTCCACGGTCTCCACTTCCCCTTCGCGCACGCTCACGTCGACTCCCTGGTCCACGCTCGCCCCCACTTCGCAGGCGTCGGCTCCCTGCCGGCTGGCCAGCGCCAGCGCGGTCTGGGCGCGGTTTTCCAGCACTGCCTGCTGGGCGGCGGCATCGAATGCCTGTGTCATGCGATTCTCCTCGTCGTCCGGCCCGCAGGCCGAAGGGTCTTGATGTTCATGGCGCAGCCCGCCGCGGCGGGCTGGTATACTGTCGGCCTACTCTCAGCCTGAACCAATGGAAGCGGCATGTCCCAGGAATCTCCCCGTGAACTGCTCGCGCAGGTCACCCAGTCGGATGACGAGCCCGTCAGCAAGTCCCAGCTCAAGCGCGAAATGCATGCGCTACAACAGCTGGGAGAGATGATCATCGCCATGACCCCCGCCGAGCGCGCCCGCCTGCCCCTGTCGGACGATATGCTGGCCGCCGTAGAGGAGACCGCACGCATTCGCTCCCATGAGGGGCGACGGCGCCACATGCAGTACGTCGGCAAGGTCATGCGCCGTGAGAACCTCGCAGCGATCCAGGCGGTCTACGACGAGCTCGAACAGGAGCAACTGCGCCGCGACCACGCCTTCCACCGTCTCGAGAAGTGGCGGGACCGACTGCTCGAAGAGGGCGACGCTGCCGTCGAGGCCTTCATCACCGACTACCCGGAGGTGGACCGCCAGGCACTGCGCCAACTGATCCGCAATGCTCAGCGCGAAAGCGTAAAGGGCAAGCCCCCGGCCAGCGCCCGCAAGCTGTTCAAGCTGATTCGCGATACCGCCGGGTTCTAACGCTCCAAGCCGTTAGAGCCCGGTTTATTAGTGGCCCGGCATCCCGGCGATTGACGCCTAGGGGGGTGAGGCCACGGCCACATTGCCGGACCCGCCATTGTGCGTCTCGACCCGCCAAGTCAGCGACCGTCCGGGCCTGGTTCCGGAAAGACCCGCGCGTAACGAGCCAATTGCCTATGACTGAGTTCCACCCACCGTCAGTTCGTCGAGCTTGAGAGTCGGCTGGCCCACCCCCACCGGCACGCCCTGCCCCTCCTTGCCGCAGACGCCAATTCCGGTGTCCAGCTCCATATCGTGACCGATCATCGACACCCGGCCCATGGCCTCGGGACCGTTGCCGATCAGGGTCGCGCCCTTCACCGGGGCGGTGATCTTACCGTCTTCCACCAGGTAGGCCTCGCTTGCCGAGAAGACGAATTTCCCCGAGGTGATGTCCACCTGGCCACCCCCGAAGCTGACCGCATAGAGGCCGCGCTTGACGCTCTTGAGGATGTCCGCGGGATCGTCCTGACCCGCCAGCATATAGGTATTGGTCATGCGCGGCATCGGCAGATGAGCGAAGGACTCGCGCCGGGCGTTGCCGGTGGGTGCCATGCCCATCAGGCGGGCATTGAGCTTGTCCTGCATGTAGCCGGTAAGGATGCCATCCTCGATCAGCGGCGTGTACTGACCCGGCGTGCCCTCATCGTCGATACTCATGGAGCCGCGACGGTCGGCCAGGGTGGCGTCGTCAACCACGGTGACGCCCTTGGCGGCCACCCGCTGCCCCATGCGACCGGCGAAGGCCGAGCTACCCTTGCGATTGAAGTCACCTTCCAGGCCGTGGCCCACCGCCTCGTGGAGCAGGATGCCGGGCCAGCCCGGGGCGAGCACCACCGGCAGTTGCCCGGCCGGGGCGTCGATGGCTTCCAGATTGACCAGCGCCTGGCGCACCGCCTCCTTGGCGAAGCGCTCGGCCACCCCATCGTCACGCAGGCGGGACATGGGATAGCGCCCCCCGCCGCCTGCGCTGCCACGCTCACGGCGGCCGTTCTTGACGACGATCACACTGACATTGAACCGCACCAGAGGACGGACATCCGCCGCCAGGGTGCCATCGCTGGCACGCACCAACACCACCTCGTGCACGCCGGAGAGCGAAGCGCTGACCTGACTCACCGAGGGATCGGCGGCTCGTGCCACCCGATCGGCGAGCTTTAGCATGGCGACCTTGTCCTCGGCCGTCAGACCGGTAAGCGGATCGACGCCGCCATAACGACTCTCGCTGCTCACCGCCACCCGCGGCGCCACCGCCAGGCGGCTGCCGCTACGCACGATGCCGGAAGCGGTGCGTCCGGTCTCGGCCAGGGCCTCGGCGGTGATCTGGTTGGAGTAGGCGAAGCCGGTCTTCTCGCCGGCCAGGGAGCGCACGCCAACGCCGCCGTCGATGTTGTAACTTGCTTCCTTGACCTCACCGTCCTCCAGCACCCAGCCCTCGTGCCAGCTGCGCTGGAAATAGAGGTCGGCGTAGTCGATACCCGGGCCCAGGGCGGCCGACAGGCCGGCATCCAGGTCCCCCAGGGCTAACCCTCCTGGAGCGAGAAGAATATCGGCGGCGTTTTCGAGCAGGCTGTCATGGGATGATGTCATTCGGCACTTTCCACAGAAATCTGCGGCGAGGTCCAGGGACCCCGCACGCGATAGTGAATTCGGGTCACGTTGTCGATGGCGTCACCGAACAGTCGGTCGGCGAGGAACAGGGCACCGCCCACTACCGGAGCGCCGGCGATCACCGCGGCCAACGGCAGGTTGCGGCTAATGGGGACTGTGACGCCCAGGCGCTGGTCGAGTTCCCGCCGAGCCAGGTCGACGCGACCCTCCAGGGTGAAGCGGGTGGCCGGCCCTTCGACTTCCACCGGCCCGCTGGTCTCCAGCGTGCCACCATACAGGGTCGCCGCTCCACTGACACGGTCGAAGGCAGTGCCCTGGCCGGTGACATCGGAAAAGTCCAGACGCAGCCGCCGCACCAGGTTATCGACGTTGAGCAGCCCCACCAGCCGCGCCGAGGGCGAGTCGACGTTGACGAAGCGACCGTCGCGCAGCTCCACTTCGACGCTGCCCCGGGAACGCTCCAGGGCAAACTGCCAGGGCGCCCCCGGCCAAGCCAGCTGGCTCTTGACCCGGGTCTCGGCGCTGCGGATCACCGCCGGCTGACCCAGGCGCTCCAGCGCCGTGCCCAGGTCGCGGCCGTCCAGATCGAGTCGCGCCCGGGTCAGGCTGTCGGCGGGACCGGCGGCCTCCCAGACCAGTTCGCCCCGAGCACTGATCTGGCCCAGGGTGAGACCCAGGGGAGCGATGGTGAGACGTTCAGGGGTCGCCTGCCAGCTTGCGGTGAGCGGCCCCAGGCGCTGCCCGCCGCGTTCGATATCGGCGATGCGCAGCAGGCCATCGGGCAGGTCCGCTACCCAGCCCGGCAGCGGCTCCGGGTCAGGCGGCGTGGCGATCTCATCGAACAGCGACCCCATGGCACCCGGCTCGGGAGCTAACCCATCCAGAGAGAGACGCATCAGACTGATGTCCAGCGGCTGAGCGAGGTTGGGCCGGTAGTCGAGCTGGCCGGCCAGCAGGCTGCCGTCCAGGCCCAGGCGCCAGCCGCCGCCAACCTGGGGCCGCCCCTCGACCGTTAGCGAACCCAGGCAGCGATCATTATCCACCAGGCAGTCGGTGGCCAGGCGCAGTTCGCGCAGCGTACCGGCCAGCCCTTCTCCCGCGCCCCCAGTGACGCCCAGGCCGATCAGGTCGCCGGCCCACTCGGCCGGGTCGAGCCGCGGCTGATAGGCATCGACCCACCAGCCCTCCCCCGAGGGCCAGCCGCCGATCGGCGGGCGCCCCAGCCACAACTGCCCTTGCCCTGTCGTATCGCCGGGCCGCGCTCGCCAGCGCAGCGATAGGGCCTCGCCCAGGCTTCCTTCGATACGGCCCTCGGTCAGGTCGGCCTCCAGCCTCAGGGCCCTTGCTTCGCCCGACGCCTTGCCCAACGGTGAGGGCAGGTCGATCGCCAGGCCCTCCAGGCGGCTGTCGAGACGCATCGAGAGGCCGGCCTCGCCGATGCCCAGCCGCCCCTGCCAGGGAAAGCGGCCGCGGAGTAACTCCCCGAGAGCCGGCGCGCCCGCCCAGTCACTCAGGGCAGTTGCCTCGACGCTGCCCGAGACATCCAGGCCACCGGCCCGGGTATCGATATCGCCTCGAACGGCGCCGCCCAGCAGGCGCCCTTCGAGGCGCCCCTCGAGACCGCCCTCCTCACCTCGCTGGCGCCATGCCAGAGGCCCCGAAAGGTCGCGGAACACCAGGCCCAGGGGCTGGTACTCGAGGCGCGGGAAAGCGGCTTCGGTCACGATATCGAGCTCCAACGCCTCGGGCTCGGCTTCGCCTTCACCCAATGGCAGCGTGAGCGCCAGCTGGCCGGCGGCCGAGCCCTCACCCCGCCAATCGGAGACGATCTCGATGCCGTCCAGCGGCATGACCAGCAGGTAGCGCCGCAGGGCCTCGGCGGAAGCCGAGAGTTCGGCCTCAACCTCGAGACGCTGATCGACCAGCCGCACTCTACCATCCCGCGCCTCGACACCAAGGCTATCCGCGCGCTCGACGCGCGCCTCCAGGATAGCGTCCTGAAGCGAAAGATGCCCCTCGACCCCTTCCAGCGCCGGCCAACCCGGGGCAAAGGGCAGGCGTCCCTGGGTGATCGCCAGGTCGAGCCCGAACGAAGGCGGCAGGCGATCCTGGCCGCCGGCCAGGGGGACGTGTAAACGCAGTGACCCCTCGGGGATATGCCCGGCCACACCGGCGTCAAGCCAGTCGACCAGACCGTCACCCAGTATCGCCACCGGCAGCCAGTCAATCAGGGGCGTGTCCAGAGCATCGACATCGCGAAAGGCAAGGGAGAGCCCGAAGCCACCTCGCGCGCCCTCGCCCGCCGAGAGGCCGAAACCGCCTTCCACCTCGGCTCCGTTCCAGCCGACATGCAGGTCACGCCCGCTGACCATGCTGCGCGGGCCGTCGTAGGCCCAGATGACCTCGCCGGTGACGTGATCCAGCTCCATGGGCGCGGCGAATACCTCGGGAAAGTGGAGCTCGGCACCCTCACCGCCGCGAAACCGCACGCGGCCGGTGAGGTCACGGGCTTCGACCCACATGTCCAGGGGACCACCGCCCGGGGCCTGCTGCCAGGGCGAGACCTCCACATCATGCAGCGCCGTGCGCGCCAGCCATTGGCCCTCGTGCAGGCCGAGACCGAAGCCGGCAACCCGGCCGCGGGGATCCAGGGTGTCGATCACCCTTGCCAGCGCATCGGGCAAGGGCACCCGATGCCGCCAGGCGGCCAGAGACCCGAGGTCGAAGTCGCTGGTATTGAGCCACCAGCCCTCTGCATCGCCGGTGACATGCCAGTAGGAAGGCAGTGGCGGTCCCCAGCGCGTCTCCAGCGCCTCGGGCTCATCCGCGTCGGCACTGGTGGCGTCGCCTTCCAGCCAGGCCTCCCAGCCCTGGCTGCGCCGCAGCCATTGGCCTCGCGCCTCAATGTCCTGCAGGGCGATGGTGCGCAGCTCCCCCCGAGGGTCGTCGTGGCTCATGGTCAGCTGTGGCGCGTCCAGCTCCAGGCGGGCATCGGCCAACTCGCCGCGGTGCCAGCGCCCCCAGAGACGAGCGTCGCCGCTGGCGGCGTCAAGCCGCAGTGGCTCGTTGCCCCCCAGCACTTGGGCCAGCTCGACCAGGCTGTCGAGGCGCATATCGGCCTGCAGGGCGGCGCTGAAGTCGCGAAAGCCGGCAGGGCCGGGAAACACCTCCAGGACCGCCTGCATGACGGCATCGGGGGCTCCCTCGAGTCGCACTTCCCCTTCGAGGTGGGCACGGCGGTCGTCACCGGTCATCAGCAACCGCGGTGCCTCTAGCTCTATCCGCCGCTCGCGGCCATGCAGCACCAGGCGCAGGTCTTCCACCCAGGCCCGCTGGCGCAGCAAGACGCCAACCCAGAAGTCGAGGCGCTCCAGGTCGAGTTCGCCACGGGGTTGCAGCTCGGGAGGAAGTTCGGCGGGATCGGGCCAGTACCACCCCCCCGCCTCGTCCTGATAAAGGTGGAGGGTCACCCCAGCCAGGCGGGCATCCTCTACCACCGGCAGCCCGGCGCGCAGGCTCGCCAGGGTATCCAGACGCAGCTGGCCGCTGGCTACCTCGAGCAGCGGCAGCGCCGGGCCCTCTGGCCGGGCATGGATGGTCAGGCCATCGAGGGAGACCTGGGGATCGAGACGCACCAAGCGGGTGTCCAGTTCCCGGATCTCCACCTCGGCGCCGAAGCGCAGTGAGAGCAGCGTCTCGACCCGGGACGACAGACCGTCGGCCAGCATCAACGCCAGGCGCAGCGCCAGCAACAACATGGCCAGACACGCCAGCAGCAGTGCCACCAGGGTCAGGCTCCAGCGAATCACCAGGCGGGTCGTGGGCATGGGGTTACATCAGCACGATGTCGTACTGCTCCTGGGAGTAGTGGGTCTCGACCTGGAAGCGGATCGGCTTGCCAATGAACTCCTCCAGGTCAGCCACCGCCGCCGACTCCTCGTCCAGCAGCCGGTCCACCACCGCCTGGTCCGCCAGCACCATGTAGGTCTCGGCGCTGTAGGCGCGCTCCTCGCGGAGGATCTCGCGGAAGATCTCGTAGCAGATCGTCTCCGGCGTCTTGAGAGTGCCTCGCCCCCCGCAGACGTGACAGGCCTCACAGAGAGTCTGTTCCAGGCTCTCCCGGGTGCGCTTGCGGGTCAGCTGCACCAGGCCCAACTCGGTGACACCGGTGCACTTGGTCTTGGCGTGGTCGCGATCCAGGGATTTCTCGAGCATACGCAGCACCTGGCGCTGGTGTTCGGTGTCCTCCATGTCGATGAAGTCGATGATGATGATCCCACCCAGATTACGCAGCCGGAGTTGACGGGCGATGGCCGTAGCCGCCTCGAGGTTGGTCTTGAAGATGGTCTCCTCGAGGTTGCGGTGCCCCACATAGCCGCCGGTATTGACATCGACGGTGGTCATCGCCTCGGTGGGATCAATCACCAGGTACCCCCCCGACTTGAGCTGCACCTTGCGCCCGAGGGACTTCTGGATCTCGTCTTCGACGCTGTAGAGGTCGAATATCGGCCGCTCCCCGGCGTAATGCTCGATACGCTCCACGGCGTCAGGCATGAACTCCTCGGCGAAGTCGATGAGCTTGCCGTGGTTCTCCCGGGAGTCGATGCGCACCTTCTCGATCTCATCGCTCATCACGTCGCGCAGGATGCGCATGAACAGCGGCAGATCGTCATAGATGACACTGGGCGCGGGGGCAGTGACCTTGCGTTCGCTGACCTTGCGCCACAGGCGCAGCAGGAAGTGCATATCGCTGGCGATTTCGTCCAGGCCCATGCCTTCGGCGGCGGTGCGGACGATGAAACCACCGGTTACCTCCAGCGACTGTTGCTCCTGGGCGGCCTCGATCAGCCCGCGCAGACGCTCGCGCTCGGTATCGTCCTCGATGCGCTGAGAGACGCCATGGTGGGGCGCATCCGGCATGTAGACGAGATAGCGAGACGGCATCGAGAGGTGGGTGGTCAGCCGGGCCCCTTTGGAGGCGATAGGATCCTTGGTGACCTGCACCACCAGCGCCTGGCCCTCGTGGAGCAGATGGCCGATGGAGAGCTGCTCGACGGCTTGGGTGCCCGCCGGCATCACCTCATGGGCGTGGATGAAGGCGGCGCGATCCAGGCCGATGTCGACGAAGGCCGCCTGCATGCCGGGCAGCACCCGCACCACCCGTCCCTTGTAGATATTGCCGACGATACCTCGGCGCCGGCTGCGCTCGATGAAGGCCTCCTGCAGCACGCCGTTCTCTACCACAGCGACCCGGGTCTCCATCGGCGTCAGATTGATCAGTACTTCGCCGCTCATGCGGAAGTCCTTGTCCAGAATGCTTTACGTCCATTATGCCATAGTGTCATCAGCCCAAGGCATTGCTGACAGGCCGGGGCTCAACTCAGTGCTCCGCCCCAGACCGCCACCCCCTGGCGACGCAGCAGCGCGGCGGTCTCGAACAGCGGCAGCCCCACCACCGCCGAGTGGCTGCCCTCGATGCGCGCGACGAAGACCGCCGCCAGCCCCTGGATGGCATAGCCGCCGGCCTTGTCGGCGGGCTCGCCGCTGGCCCAGTAGGCGGCGATTTCGCCATCGCTGATCTCGCGCATGGTCACCCGGGTGGCCACACAGGCCTCCAGCACGCCGGCGGGGCCGCTCACCGCCACCGCGGTGAGTACTTCATGCTCGCGACCGGAAAGGCCGCGCAGCATGCT
>CAYWBG010000073.1:0-11458 GCA_964456005.1 uncultured Halomonas sp. | reverse complement strand
CGTCGAGTCCCACCCAGGCCAGCGCTTGCCATAGCCGCGCCTCCTCGGCGTCCGGTGCGGCCAGCCGCAGGTTGGCCGCCAGGCTATCATCGAGCAGATCGACCCGCTGGGTCAGCGCCGCCACCCGCGCTTGGCGGGCCGCCTCGGGCCAGGCCTCGAGCTCCAGGCCCCCTAGGGCAACGCGGCCCCTGTCGGGTCGCAGCTGGCCCAGCAGCAGCCCCGCCACGCTGGACTTGCCGGCGCCCGAGGCGCCGCAGAGGGCCAGCCGCTGTCCCGGCGCGAGGTGCAGTGAAACGCCCTCGAGGGCCGGCACCAGGGCGCCGGGGTAGTGCAGGGTCACCCCCTCGAGTTCGGCCCCCAGGGGGCCGACCGGGAGCGTCGAGGCCTCCCGGGTAGCGGCTGCTGGCACTGCGGTGCTCTCGGCACGGGCCTCGAGCTCGTTCAACCGCTCGGCGGCCCCCCAGGTGGCGCCCAGCCAGGTAAAGGCGGCCGGCAGCGCGGCCAGCGCCTCGCTCATGGCCAGCATCGCCAGCGGCATCATCACCATCAGCGGCCCGGAGAGATCGCCCGCCTGCCAGGCCTGTGCCGCCAGCCACAGCGCCAGCAGCATGGCCGCGCCCACCAGCAGGCTGGCCAGGGCATTGCCCAGCGCCACCAGGGTGCCCAGATGGCGCTGGTCGCGATAGAGACGCACCTCGTGCTGTTCCAGCGCTCGCCGATGACTAGCCAGGCCGCCGTAGGCCTCCAGCTCGGCCTGACCCTGCAGCTGCTCCACCAGCCGGCCGCGCAGCGCCTCCCGCTCGACCACCTGGGCCCGGCTCGCGGCCAGCCCCAGTCGCGCCTGGCCCAGGGTCAGCCACAGCCAGCCGGCCAGCAGCAGGACGCCGGTAAACAAGCCAACCCAGGGAGCGAAGAACGCCAGGAACCCCGAGAGGCCCAGGATCGCCACCAGCCCCGTGCCGGCCGGCGCCAGCAGACGCAGGTAGAGGCTGTCCAGGGTGTCGATATCCGCGGTCAGGCGGTTGAGCCAGTCGCTGGCTCGACGTCGTGACAGGGCCTGGCCGTCGAGCCCTGCCAGCACCCCGAACAGCCGGGCGCGCAGGTCGGCCAGCAGGCGCAGTACGGTATCGTGGTTGTAGAGGCGCTCCAGGTAGCGCGCCACGGTGCGGGTGACCGCGAAGAAGCGAATCCCTCCGCCGGGCACGTAGACGTCCAGGGTCGCGGCGACGCCAGCGGCCAGCAGCAGGCCGGTCAGGGCCGTGGCGGTAATGAACCACCCGGAGAGCGCCAGCAGACCGATGGCCGAGGCCAGGGTCAGGGCCAGCAGCCCCACCCCGCCGGCCAGCCGGCCTCGGCGGCGTGCCAGGAGCCTGAACCAGGGACGCAGCGCGCCCAGCAGCGAGGTGGCAGGGCGCGACTCATGCATGGTCGACCTCCGCGATCTGGCCGGCGTCGATCACCAGGCGGCGATGCGCCATGCTGATCAGCGCGGGATGGTGGGTCGCGATCACCAGGCTGCGCCCTTCCCGGGCCAGGGCCTGAAGCGCCACGATCACTTCCGCCTCGGTCTCCTCATCGAGGCTGGCGGTGGGCTCGTCGAGCAGCACCAGAGGCGCGTCGGAGAGGAACACCCGCGCCAGCGCCAGACGCTGGGCCTGGCCGCCGGAGAGCCCGGCACCGCGCTCGCCGAGGTGCGTATCGAGCCCCTCGGGCAGTCGTGCCAGCAGGGCCCCCAGGCCGGCCCGATGCAGCGCCTCCATCAGGCGCTCCGCCGAGGCTTCGGGCGCCGCCAGGCGCAGATTGTCGGCCAGGCTGCCCTGAATCAGCAGCGGCCGCTGATCCATCCAGGCAACGCCCAGCCCCTTCGCCACCCGCCGCGTCCCCTCCCCGGGTCCGACGAAGCCCGCCAGCAGCTGCAGCAGGCTCGACTTTCCCGACCCCGAGGCGCCGGTCAGGGCCAACACGTCGCCGGGCGCCACGACCAGCTCAAGGGGCCCCAGCACCCGGCCGCGACCGGGATGGGTGACACTGGCCGCCTCAAGCTCGACCAGGACACCCGCTCCCCGGGGCGCGGCCGGCCGAGTCCCGCGCACGGGATCGGGCGTGGTGTCGAGAATCGCCAGCAGGCTATCGGCGGCCCCCAGGGCAGCGGCCCGGTCGTGGTAGTGCTGCGACAGGGTGCGCAGGGGCTGGAAGAACTCCGGCGCCAGCAGCAGCACCAGCAGCCCGCTGAACAGCGTCAGCGCCGGCGAGGGGCCGTAGGTGATATAGCCCAGCAGGCCAAAACCCACGTAGATGGCCACCACGGCAATCGCCACCGAGGCGAAGAACTCCAGCACGGCCGACGAGAGGAAGGCGATGCGCAGCGTGCGCATGCTGCGACGCCGATAGTCGTCGGCCGCGGCGTGGACCTCGGCGGTCGCCGAGCGCGCCCGACCGAACAGCTGCAGGGTGGTGATGGCCCGCACCCGATCGATGAAGTGGCCGGAAAGCCGGGCCACCGCCTCGAACTGGTTGCGGTTGAGGCGCTCCGCTCCCATCCCCACCAGGGCCATGAAGAGCGGGATGAGGGGCGCGGCGAGGACAAGAAATATCGCTGCCAGCCAGTCCAGCCACAGCGTCACCAGGAGCACCAGGAGCGGGGCGATCACCGCCAGCAGCAGCTGGGGGCGAAAGCGGGCGAAATAGCCATCCAGCGCCTCGACCTGCTCCACCAGCTGACTGGCCAGCGAGGCCGAGTGCTGGGTGGCCAGCCAGGCCGGCCCCAGCCGAGCCAGATGATCGAGCAGCTGGCCGCGCACCCGAGCGCGAATGCGCAGACTCGCTGCCTGGCCCTGGCGTTCCTGAACCAGCAGGGCCACGGCGCGCACCAGCAGCAGCGCGACCATGGCGACGAAAGCCGGCATCAGCGAGGCAAGAGACGCCTGCTCCACCAGCAGACCGCTGACCACCCAGGCCAGCAGACCGAGCTGCCCCAGGGTCGCCAGGGTCGCGATGACCCCGGCGGCGACCGCCAGGCCCAGGCAACGGCGCTCACTGGCGGCAAGACTTGCCAGCCAGCGGCGGACATCGCGCCCGCCGCCGTCAACCTCAGAGTTGGCCATGGTTCAGTGGTAGCCCTCACCCACCTTGACCTTGCCGCGGAAGACCCAGTAGGTCCAGGCGGTATAGGCGAGCACGATGGGAATCACGAACAGCACGCCGATCAGCAGGAAGAGCTGCGACTCGGGAGCGGAGGCGGCGTCCCAGATGGTGTAGTGGGGCGGCACGATCACCGGCCACTTGCTGGCCACCAGGCCCAGGTAGGTGAAGATGAACATGCCCAGGGTCGCGATGAAGGGCTGTCCCTCCTGGCGACGCCGCACGGCGCTCCAGAGCCAGAAGGCACAGGCCAGCGCCAGGGCCGGCAGCACCCAGATCAGCTGGATACGATCGAACCAGCGGGCCCAGACGTCAGGATTCACGAAAGGCGTCCACAGGCTGATGATCACGAACACCACCAGCACCGCGGCCAGCAGCGCCGGCGTGATGCGGTAGGCCCACTCCTGCACATGGCCCTCCGACTTCAGGATCAGCCAGGTGGCGCCGAGCAGCGCATAGCCGGTCATCAACCCCAGGCCGGTGAGAACGGTAAAGGGGGTGAGCCAGTCCAGGGCACCGCCGACGTAGCTGAAGTCCTCCACCGCAAAGCCCTGGATATAGGTGCCCACCACGGCGCCCTGGGCAAAGGCGGCCACCGCCGAGCCCCAACAGAAGGCGCGATTCCACCAGCGCCGATTACGCTGCGATTTGAAGCGGAATTCGAAGGCAATGCCGCGGAAGATCAGGCCGGCCAACATCAGGAAAACCCCGATATAGAGCGCCGGCAGGAACACCGAATAGACCAGCGGGAAGGCGCCGAGCAGGCCAGCGCCTCCTAGCACCAGCCAGGTCTCGTTGCCATCCCAGACCGGGGCCACCGAGTTCATCATCACGTCCCGAGCATCCTCGTCGGGAGCGAAGGGAAAGAGGATGCCGAGCCCCAGATCGAAGCCATCCATGATCACGTACATGATCACACCGAAGCCGATAATCAGCGCCCAGATTATCGAAAGGTCGAACATTTCCATGGCTCAGTTCCTCCAGGTCGGGGCGGCATCGTTGTCGAAGGTGGCATGAACGGCGGAGAGCGGGCGCTTGGGACGGTGTACCTCGCCGTCCGTCGTGTCTCGCTCGCTTTCGGGCAGCATGCCCTGGCGCACCACCTTGGTGAGGTAGTAGATCCCCGCCCAGAAGACCACGGCGTAGACCGCCACGTAGCCAATCAGCGTGAACAGCGCCATGCCGCCCGTCAGCGACGGTGTCAGCCCTTCGGCGTGAGTCATCATGCCGTAGACCACCCAGGGGGCACGGCCAACCTCGGTGACGATCCAGCCTGCCAGGACGGCGATAAAGGGAGTCACACTCATCCACCTAAGCAGTTGGAGAAAGCCACGATGCTCATAGACCCGCCCACCGCGGCGCAACACCGCGCCAGCAATGGCCACACCAATCATTAAGAAGCCCAGCGCCACCATGATGCGGAACGACCAGAAGACGATCCACACCGGCGGCTGCTCATCGCGTGCCGTCTCACTGATGCCCGGTACCACGCCGGCCGGATCATGCTTGAGAATGACGCTGGCCAGGCTGGGGATGCCGATCTCGAAGCGGTTGGTCTGCGCTTCCTGATCGGGAATGGCGAACAGCAGTAGCGGTACATTGCCACGGGTTTCCCAATTGCCCTCCATGGCCGCCACCTTGGTGGGCTGATGCTCCAGGGTGTTGAGGCCGTGGAAGTCACCTACCACCGCCTGGGCAGGTGCCAGGAACAGCAACAGCCACAGGCACATGGAAAGTGCCTTGCGGTTGGCCTCCACGTCGCGGCCACGCAGCAGGTACCAGGCACTGACGCCAGCAACAACGAACCCCCCGGTCAGGAAGGACGCCATGCCCATATGGATGAAGCGATACCAGAAGGAGGGGTTGAAGATCGCCGCCGTCCACGAGGTCACATTGAAAGTGCCGTCAACCAGCTCAACGCCGGCGGGCGTCTGCATCCAGCTGTTGGCCGACAGAATCCAGAACGAGGAGATGAAGGTGCCGATCGCCACCATGATAGCGGCGAACAGGTGGACACCCTGAGGCACCTTGCCCCGCCCGAATAGCAAGACTCCCAAGAAAGCCGCTTCCAGGAAGAAGGCCGTGACCACCTCATAGCTGAGCACCGGCCCCAGAAAGTTCGCGGACGCCTGGGAGAAATTGCTCCAGTTGGTGCCGAACTGGAAGGACATCACGATGCCCGATACCACGCCCATGCCGAAGACCACGGCAAAGACCTTGGTCCAGAACTGGGCCAGGCGATCCCAGGCCGGGTTTTCGGTCTTGTAGAAGAGGCCGTTAAGCAGGGCAATGTAGGACGCCAGCCCGATGGTGAACACCGGAAAGATGGCGTGAAAGGAGACCACGAAGGCAAATTGCAATCGTGATAGCAGGAGAGGATCCAGTTCCATGTCGCAAGCCTCATGACAGCGATGGACTCAGAGTCGTCGCAAGGGATGCGGAGCACCTGAGGTGCTTTCTTGTGCCTCCGACACGACCGCAGCCGCACCGTGACGCATTCCACCTGGACACCAGGGACAAGGTAAGCCTAGCAGTCTGGTGGCCCCGCCCTGGGCGCTTCTTACCAAACCAGAACAACTAAGCTTATTCCACCTTGAGCATCAGCTTACTATTAAAGGACTCTCGGGATCCCGGAATGTTAGCTGAAATCGGCGTGTCTCATTGTCGCAGCTCGACGCGCCTTGCCTCAGGCCACGCCGCGCAGGACAAGCTGTACCAGCCAGCCGCAGTAGGCAAGGTAGATGGCCAGCAGCACCGCCCCCTCGAGGCGATTGATGCGCCCCGGCCGGCCGCGAACGCCCAGCGCGAAGAGCGCCATCAGCAGCGTCATGACCGCCATCAGGCTCCAGTCCCGCAAGAGCACCTCGGCTCCTACCTGGATGGGGTGAATCACCGCGGCGAGCCCCACGACGCCGAGCGTATTGAAGAGATTGGAGCCGACCACGTTGCCCAGCACCAGATCGTGCTCGCGCCGGCGCAGAGCGCTGATCGAGGAGGCGAGCTCGGGCAGTGAGGTGCCCACCGCCACCACGGTCAGGCCGATGACCAGGTCGCTGACGCCGAGCCCCTGGGCGATCTCCACGGCGCCCCAGACCAGGAGTCGCGAGCTGATCACCAGCAGCACCAGTCCGATGCCGGTCCAGGCCAGCCCCGCCCCCAGCGACATGGAGTGGGCAGCCAGGCTCTCCTGGGTATCCGTGGCCAGCGGATCCGCGCCCTGCCTGAGGCCGATAACGATGCTCAACCCGATAAAGGCCGCCAGCAGCCCCAGCAGCAGGGCGCCCTCCAGGCGACCGATCACCCCGCCCCACATCAGCAGCGCCGAGAGCAGAGTCGCCGCACCCAGGATAGGCAGTTCGCGGCGCACCACGGTGGAGTGCACCGCCAGGGGAGAGATCAGCGCCACCAGCCCGAGGATCAGGCCGATATTGGCAACGTTCGATCCGTAGGCGTTACCCAGCGCCAGGCCGGGATTGCCCTGCCCCGCGGCCAGCGCCGAGACCACCAGCTCCGGCGCCGAGGTACCGAAGCCGATCACCAGCATACCGACCAGCAGTGGCGAGAGACCCAGCCGCGAAGAGGTGGCAACCGCCCCACCGACGAAGCGTTCGGCGCTCCAGACGAGCAGGATCAGGCCCACCACCACGGCTAGCGCAGGGAGAATCATGTCATTGCCTCGGGAACATTCACGGGTGCATGTTTGTCTATGGTGCCCATTGCGTCAACGTGTCACACTTCCCGAATGGGACTGGACGGCGGCCAAGCGAGGCGCATTGTACCGCTTCCCGTCCGTGCCAACCCAGACTCCTGATACGAGGTGGAAACTCCCGCCGTGGCCCAGCGAATCCATCGATTCATCGACCGTCTGCCCTCGCTGCCCACGGAGGCGCCCCGGGTAGATCGCACCCCGCCGGAGGCGCGGGCAAGGCGGCGCCTGCGCGCCTGCCGGGAATGTGACTGGGTGGTTTCCCTGCCTCCGCTGCGGGCCGGGGAGAAGGCCGACTGCCCCCGCTGCGGCCACACCCTGGTCAAGCGTCACTTCCGCCCGGCCCAGCGCAGCCTGGCGCTGGCACTGTCGTCATTGCTGGCACTGGCCATGGCGCTCTCCTTCCCCTTCGTCAGCTTTACCGTGGGCGGTATTGGCAACCGTATCGAGCTCTCCCAGACCGCCACCACCCTGATCGGCTTCCATCAACCCGTGGTGGCCATCGCCGTGATCCTGACCATCATCGTGCTGCCGGCGGTGTACCTACTGGGAGTGATCTGGCTGCAAATCGGTCTGCTCAGGGATGCGCCGTTGATGGCCAGCCGCACCATCGCGCGCTCGCTGGCCCAGCTCAACCCCTGGATGATGGCCGATGTGTTCATCATTGGCGCCCTGGTCAGCCTGATCAAGGTCGCCGGCATGGCCCAGATCGAACTCGGCGCCTCCTTCTGGGCCTTCTGCGTCTTCGCCTTCCTGCTGCTGCTGACGACCCAGTCCATCGATGCCGACTGGATGTGGTTCTCTCTGGCCGGCGAGCCGCGGGCCCCGGAAGGCACCCGCACCGGCGAGACCGCCGCCCCCCAGGGGCTTGCCGGTTGCGCCACCTGCGGTCTGGTCAATCGGCTCGACCCCGGGGGGCGCGGCCGATGTCGTCGCTGCGGCGAGACACTTCGCCCACGCCTGCCCCACAGCCTGCAGCGCACCTGGGCCCTGCTGGCAGCGGCCACGGTGATGTACGTTCCTGCCAACATCTACCCGATCATG
Source organism: uncultured Halomonas sp. (assembly GCA_964456005.1). Lineage (GTDB taxonomy): Bacteria > Pseudomonadota > Gammaproteobacteria > Pseudomonadales > Halomonadaceae > Halomonas. Next base: position 3,567 of record CAYWBG010000073.1, on the reverse strand, counting down.
ACCACCACCAGCCTGGGTCAAAGCTCCCCCTCCACCATCATCGGTGGCGTGGTGGAGCTGATCCAGATGGGCTCCTGGCCGGTGGCCATCGTGATATTCGTGGCCAGCGTGATCGTGCCGGTGGGCAAACTGGTGGCCCTGGCCTGGCTCTGCCTGGTGGTGGGACGCAGTAGCGAGCTCAACGCCGCGGCGCGTACCCGCCTCTACCGGCTTACCGAGTTTATCGGCCGCTGGTCGATGATCGACGTTTTCGTGGTCGCGATCCTGGTAGCGCTGATTCGAGCCGGCTCGCTGATGTCGATCACTCCCGGACCCGCCGCCCTGGCCTTCGGCGCCGTGGTGGTGATCACCATGCTGTCCGCCATGACCTTCGATCCGCGGCTGCTCTGGGATGCCCCACTGCCGCGCTCCGATAGAAAACGACGCCCACAGGGAACGATTCAGGATTCACAAGGAACCAGCGGATGAGCGATGCACCCCGCGACGAAACATTGCCAGAGCAGGACCTGCACCGCGCCAAGCCCTCCCCCCAGGCGCGTTTCTCGCCGATCTGGATCGTCCCCATCGTGGCGATTCTGATCGGCGCCTGGCTGGTCTACGACAACTACCGTAGCCGCGGACCCCAGATCACTCTGGTGATGAGCAACGCCGAAGGCATCGAGGCCGGCAGCACCCTGATCAAGACGCGCAATGTCGAAGTGGGCCGGGTCGAGCGGCTCAATCTCTCGGAGGACCTCTCCACGGCGATGATCACCGCCCGCATGAGCCCCGACACCGAGGGGATGCTGGTGGAGGACAGTCGCTTCTGGGTGGTCAAGCCGCGGGTGGGCCGCGAAGGTATCAGCGGCCTGGGCACGGTGCTCTCCGGCGCCTATATTCAGCTGGAGCCCGGCAGCAGCGACGCCAGCGCGCGGGAGTTTCAGGTCAGCGACCAGCCGCCGGTCGCTCCGGCAGGCGCCGCCGGGTTACGTATCAACCTGATCAGCCAACTGGGCAATTCACTGCGGGTCGGAGACCCGGTCACCTACCAGGGCTACACCGTGGGCCGTGTCGAGGACGCCACCTTCGATGCCAACACTCGGCAAATGCATCACCGTGTGTTCATCGAGGCACCCTACGACACCCTGGTCACCGACAGCACGCGCTTCTGGTCGACCAGCGGCATCGACCTGCGCCTGGACACCGAGGGCTTTCGCGTCAACGTGGAGTCCTTCGAGGCCCTGCTCGGCGGCGGTGTCACCTTCGGCGTCCCCGAGGACCTGCCCCTGGGCAGCCCGGTACTGCCGGACGTCACCTTCAACCTATATCCCGATGAGGACACCGCCCGACAAGGCACCTTCGATCGCTACCTGGAATATGTCCTCCTGGTAGACGAGTCGGTGCGCGGTCTCTCCCGGGGCGCCCCGGTGGAGTTTCGCGGTGTGCGGGTCGGCACGGTGGCGGCCGTCCCTTGGAACTTCAATGCCCCCCAGCCCGAGGGCCGCGCCGGTTTCTCCATCCCCGTCCTGATTCGCGTCGAGCCCCAGCGGCTGGGCATCGAGAACCAGGAGATTGACCTCGATGAATGGGAAGCGCGTTTCGACCGCCTCTTCACCGCCGGCCTGCGCGCCTCGCTGAAGAGCGGCAACCTGTTGACCGGGGCACTCTTTGTCGACCTTAACTTCAACAGCGACCTGGCCGGCCAGCACGTCGCCGTGACCTTCGCCGAGACCACCGTTTTCCCCACCACCTCCGGCGGTTTTGCCTTGATCGAGGCACAGGTCACCGACCTGCTGGCCAAGCTCAATGACCTCGAGATCGAGCCGCTGTTGGCCGGGATGGATCGTAACCTGGCCGCCTCCGAAGCGATGCTCGGCGAGGTTCGCGAGCTCTCAGCATCGCTGCAGGGACTGGTGGACGACCCGGACACCCGAGAGGTGCCGGCCAACCTCAACGCCACCCTGACCGAGCTGCGCGAGACCCTGCAGGGCCTGTCGCCGGAATCCGCTGCCTATCAGGAGCTGACCGGCGCCGTGTCGCGTCTGGACAGCCTGATGCGCGACCTGCAGCCGGCGGCCAGGACCCTCTCTGAAAACCCCCGTGCCCTGTTCTTCGACAGTCTGGAGACCGAGGATCCCATGCCTCGGGCCCCGAGGTGAAACTGACAACGAAAGACGGCCTGCTTCAAGGAGACGAGACGATGACGAGGCGATGGGTGCTGGCCGCCATGGCGGTCCTGACAATGACGGCGGGGCTCGCTGGCTGCGCCACCTCCACTCCGGCGCCGGCCCGCTACACCCTGCCCGAGGCGACCGGAAACGTGGCGGGTGCCGAGGCCGAACACCTGCTGCTGCTGCGCGTGCCACGGCTGGCCCACTACCTGGACGTGGATGGCGTGGTCATGCAGGTAGACGACATCACCCTGGTGGAGGCCCGCGGCCACCAGTGGGCCGAGACCCTGGGGCATCAGATGGAACGCGGCCTGCGACGGCGCCTGGCCACTCGACTGCCCGACACGCGAGTGATGCCGGATGAAGCGAGTGCGCGCGAGCCTGGCGCCCTCTCCCTGCGACTGGAGGTCGACCGTTTCCAGGGGCGCCACGACGGGCTAGCGGTGGCCGGCGGACAGTGGCAGCTGCGCGACGCCGACGGCAATCTACTGGTGATGGATAGTTTCCTGGTGACCACCGAGCTCGATGCCGACGGCTATCCGGCCCTGGTGCGCGCCCTGGGACGCAGCTGGGACGGAGTCGCCGAGCGGCTCGCCGACGCGATCCAGGGTGCACGACAGCAAGAGTAGCTGCGCAAAGGCCCCTTCTCTGGCATACTATGCGGCGCGGCAACCCAGCGAGTCCCTCCTGCCGCGCCTTTAACCCGAATTCTTCACGCCCCGGCCCGGGACTGGCCACACAGCACTGTGTGGCGCGGCCGCGGCGCTCTGCGGAGACCGCATGACCTTTTCCGACCTCGGCCTGCGTGCCGAACTGCTGCGTGCCGTTGAGGCACAAGGCTATACCGTTCCGACCCCTATCCAGCTGCAGGCGATCCCTGCCGTCCTCGATGGGGGCGATCTGCTGGCCAGCGCCCAGACCGGTACCGGCAAGACCGCCGGCTTTACCCTGCCGATGCTCCAGCGCCTGGCCGATGGCCCGCGCCCTGGGCGTCGCGAGGTGCGTGCCCTGGTGCTCACCCCGACCCGTGAGCTGGCCGCCCAGGTGGGCGAGAGCGTGGCCGACTACGGCCGCCACCTGACCCTGAAGAGCCACGTGATCTTCGGCGGCGTCGGCCAGCAGCCCCAGGTGGACGCCATCCGCCCCGGGCTCGACGTCCTTGTCGCCACCCCGGGCCGTCTGCTCGACCTTCAGCAGCAGAAGCATGTGGACCTCACCAAGGTCGAGATCCTGGTGCTCGACGAAGCCGACCGCATGCTCGACATGGGCTTTATCCACGACATCAAGAAGATCCTGCGGGTACTTCCCCCGAAGCGCCAGAACCTGCTCTTCTCGGCAACCTTCTCCGACGAGATCCAGGCACTGGCCAACAAGCTGCTGGACCGACCGGCGATGATCGAGGTGGCGCGTCGCAACA
>CAYWBG010000072.1:0-11852 GCA_964456005.1 uncultured Halomonas sp. | reverse complement strand
GCGTGCCTTCCTCGCCGCCCACCACCAGGTTGAGCAGGGCGCCGGGCTTGTTCATGTTGAAGACGCGGACCGGCATGTCATGGTCCCGCACCAGGCAGATGGCGGTCAAATCCATGACCCCAAGCTTCTGGTCCAGGGCGTCGTCGTAGCTGAGCTGATCATACTTGACCGCGTCGCTGTGCTTGACCGGGTCCTTGTCATAGACCCCATCCACCTTGGTGGCCTTGACCACCACGTCGGCGTCGATCTCGATGCCACGCAGGCAGGCCGCCGAATCGGTAGTAAAGAAGGGGTTGCCGGTACCGGCCGAAAACAGCACCACGTCACCCGAGGTGAGGTAGCGAATGGCCGTGCGGCGGTCGTAATGCTCCACCACGCCGCTCATAGGAATCGCCGACATCACCCGCGAGCGAATATTGGAGCGCTCCAGGGCATCACGCATGGCCAGGGCATTCATCACCGTGGCCAGCATGCCCATATGATCGCCGGTGACCCGGTCCATGCCTGCGGCGTGCAACGCGGCGCCGCGGAACAGGTTGCCACCGCCGACCACGATGCCAACCTGGACGCCGATACCCACCAGCTGGCCGATCTCAAGGGCCAGGCGGTCCAACACCTTGGGGTCGATGCCGAACTCGGCATCGCCGGTCAAGGCTTCACCGGAGAGCTTGAGCAGGATCCGCTTGTACTTAGACTTCTCGGAGCGGGCCTTCTCCGGCTTGGCGGGGCGCTCGAGCGGCAGATCAGATGGGGGCATGGCATCTCTCCTGGGGCGTCTGCAGTGGGCACAGCGGCGGCCGGAAGCACCGGCCGTATACGCGAAGGCGTGCGCGGATGCGCACGCCATCGTATGACGGGAACATCCGGCCTCAGCTACGCTTGGCCTGTTCCATCACTTCCTGGGCGAAATCGACCTCTTCCTTCTCGATGCCCTCGCCTACCTCGAAGCGGGTAAACCCGAGGACCTCACCGCCGGCGGCCTTGACGAACTCGGCAACGCTCTGGTCCGGATTCTTGACGAAGGGCTGCTCGGTCAGGCTGTTCTCGGCCAGGTACTTCTTCAGCCGGCCCTGGACCATCTTCTCGGCGATGTTCTCGGGCTTGCCGGCCATATCGGGCTGGGCGAGGATGATATCCTTCTCCTTGTCCAGCTCCTCCTGAGGCATGTCCTCGGGACGCGCCACAGACGGGTTGATGGCGGCGACGTGCATGGCGACGTCCTTGGCCACCTCGGCGTTGCCACCCTTGAGAACGGTCAGCACGCCGATCCGGCCGCCGTGGACGTATTCGCCCACCAGGCCACCTTCGCCGGCCTCGACCACGACGCTGCGACGCACGCCGATATTCTCGCCAATCTTCTGCACCAGCTGCTCGCGGGCGGTCTCAAGGTCGCCGTCCATGACCGCAGCGACGTCTTCCGTCTTGGCCGTGAAGAAGGCGTCGGCGATCTTCGCGGCGAAGGCCTTGAAGTTGTCGTCGCGGGCGACGAAGTCGGTCTCGGAGTTGATCTCTACCATCACGCCGTAGCTGCCATCCTCGGCGACGCGGGTGACAACGGTACCTTCGGCGGCGGTGCGGCCGGCCTTTTTGGCGGCCTTAAGGCCGGAACTCTTGCGCATGTTCTCGATGGCGACGTCGACGTCACCGCCGGCCTCGGTAAGGGCCTTCTTGCACTCCATCATGCCGAGCCCGGTACGCTCGCGAAGTTCCTTGACCTGGGAGGCGCTGATAGCTGCCATGGGGTTCACCTCTGAAATGACTCGTGAAGTGGGTGCCGGAACCTCCGGGGAGAGAATCCGGCGAATTCGGAGAAGAAAGGGGGCCGTGGCCCCCTTCTCGTCCCGTCGACTGCCGGGGCAGCGACCGCTTCAGCAGCCACCGGCATGGGGCCGACCGGACGGGCGGCAATCACTCGGCGGCCGCGTCGCTCTGGCTCTCTTCGGTGACCTCGACGAACTCGTCGGGACGACCTTCCTTCGCACGACTGCAGGCGTCGGCGATGGCCTTGACGTAGATCTGGATGGCGCGGATGGAGTCATCGTTGCCGGGGATCACATAGTCGACGCCGTCCGGGTCGGAGTTGCTGTCCACCACGCCGATGACCGGGATGCCCAGCTTGTTTGCCTCGTTGATGGCGATGCGCTCATGGTCGACATCGATCACGAACAGGGCATCGGGCAGGCCGCCCATTTCCTTGATGCCCCCCACAGACCGCTCGAGCTTGTCCTGCTCGCGGGTCGCCATCAGCACTTCCTTCTTGGTCAGCTTCTCGAAGGTGCCGTCCTCGTGCATGGTCTCGAGGTCGCGCAGGCGCTTGATGGAGACGCGGATGGTCTTATAGTTGGTCAGCATGCCGCCGAGCCAGCGGTGGTTAACAAACGGCTGACCGACCCGGTTGGCCTCTTCCTTGATGATCTTGCTCGCGCTGCGCTTGGTGCCGACGAACAGGATCTTGTTGTTGGCGGCCGCCATCTTCTCGACCACATCGATGGCCTCGTTGAGGGCCGGCAGGGTGTGCTCGAGGTTGATGATGTGAATCTTGTTGCGGGCGCCGAAGATGAACTTGCTCATCTTCGGGTTCCAGTACTTGGTCTGGTGACCGAAGTGAGCACCTGCCTTCAGCAGGTCACGCATGTTGACGTGTGCCATGGATGACTCCTGGAAAATCGGGTTAGGCCTCCACGCACCCCATGGATCCGACCGCCGGGGCATCGAGAATGCCCACGACAGCACCCGGGACCATGTGCCGGTGCATGTGTGTTTTCAAGGCGTTACAGTATGATCACGCTTCCCGACCAACCTCATCGAGGCGACACGCGGCGTGACTGGCCGACATGCCTGACGCGAAGAGCTCAGCGATTGCAGGAAAGCGCGCAGCTTTATACCATGGATCGACCTCGAGATGAAGTCGCCCAGCCCTATCTGCTCCTGCCGGCGCCGGGCGACACCACCCCAGACGCCGAGAATCCATGAACGTACCCATTAAGACGCCCGACGAGATCGAGAAGATGCGCGAGGCGGGCCGTCAGGCCGCCAGCGTGCTGGAGATGATCACTCCCCGTGTGAAGGCCGGCATCACCACCGGTGAGATCGATCGGCTGTGCCATGACTTTATCGTCGACGAACTGGGCTCCGCTCCAGCCCCCCTCGACTACCACGGCTTTCCCAAGTCGGTATGCACCTCCATCAACCACGTGGTATGCCACGGCATTCCCGATGACGCCAAGAAGCTCAAGAATGGCGACATCATGAACTTGGATATCACCGTGAAGACCGCCGCCGGCTACCACGGCGACTCCAGCGTGATGTTCGTGATCGGCGAGAGCATCCAGGGCGAACGCCTGAGCCGCATCACCCAGGAGTGCCTCTACCACAGCATTGCCCTGGTGCGCCCAGGTGCGCGCCTCTCCGAGCTGGCCCGAGCTATCCAGTCCCACGCAGAGGACAACGGCTACTCGGTGGTCCGCGACTTCTGTGGCCACGGCATCGGCGCCAGTTTCCACGAAGAGCCCCAGATTCTGCACTACGACGGCTACGCCCCCGAGGCCGATATCGCCCTGGCAGCCGGCATGTGCTTCACCATCGAGCCGATGATCAATGTCGGCAACTACAAGACCAAGGTGCTGCGCGACGGCTGGACCGCGGTAACCCGCGACCGCAGCCTCTCGGCCCAGTGGGAGCATACCCTGCTGGTCACCGAGACCGGTGTGGAGGTACTCACCGCCCGGGGCGAGGAAGACCTCGCCTTCCTCGAGCGCTGAGTCCCATGCTGCTCCACCACTACCGTTTCGCCCCCGACGAGACCCTCTTCGACGCCGACCGTTTCCGGACCGAGTTGACCGGCAGCCGCTCGCCCATCGCGCCCTTCAAGGCAGCGCTGAGCGAGATCCAGGCACGTCTCGACGCGCGCTTCCGGGCCGGCGCCGACATCCGCGACCTGGTGCACGGTCGCGCCTGGTGCCTGGACCGGCTGCTGGCCGTGGCGTGGGAGCAGCACGACTGGCCCGCTGGAGAAGGGGTGGCACTGATTGCCGTGGGCGGCTATGGTCGCGGCGAGCTGCACCCCCACTCCGATGTCGACCTGTTGCTGCTGCTCGAGGAGGACGATGATTCGCCCTATCGAGAAGTGCTCACGGCCTTCATCACCTTCCTGTGGGACATCGGCCTGGAGATCGGCCACAGCGTGCGCTCCTTGACCGACTGCGAGCGCGAGGCAAAGGACGATGTCACCGTCATCACCAACCTCCTGGAGAGTCGCACCGTCGCCGGGCCCGAGCGGCTTCGTGAGGCAATGAAGAGACGCCTGGCCACTGACCGCCTGTGGCCCGCCGACCACTTCTTCGAGGCCAAGTGGCAGGAGCAGATCACCCGCCACCACCGCTTCAACAACTCCGAGTACCATCTCGAGCCGAACATCAAGAGCTCTCCCGGAGGACTGCGCGACATCCAGATGATCGGCTGGGTGGCCAAGCGCCACTTCGGCAGCCAGCGCTATGAGGACCTGGTGGCCAACGGCTTCATGAACGATCCCGAGCTGCGCATCCTCAGTCAGGGCCAGGCGTTCCTGTGGCAGGTGCGCTATGCCTTGCACATGCTCACCGGCCGCGCCGAGGACCGCCTGCTGTTCGACCACCAGCGCACCATCGCCGAGCTGTTCGGCTTCCGTGACACCCCGGAGCGACTGGCCGTGGAGCAGTTCATGAAGCGCTACTATCGCCACGTGACGGCGCTGGCTGGGCTCAACGACATGCTGCTCCAGCACTTCGACGAGGCCATCCTCCACGCCGGCGAGACCCTGTCGACCGAGCCGCTCAACGACCGCTTCGAGATAAAAGGCGGCTATATCCAGGCTCGCTCGCGAAACGTCTTTCGCGACCGTCCCTCGGCCCTGCTGGAGCTCTTCCTGCTGATGGCCGAACATCCCGAGATCGAAGGGGTGCGCGCCGACACCATCCGCCTGATTCGCGATCACCGCCACCTGATCGACGACCTCTACCGGGACGACCTTCGCCACCAGAGCCTGTTCATGGAGCTGTTGCGCTCCGGTGGCAACGTGGCCCGCCAGCTGCGGCGCATGAACCGCTACGGGGTGCTGGGCAAGTACCTTCCGGAGTTCGGCCGCGCCGTGGGGCTGATGCAGCACGATCTCTTCCACATCTACACGGTCGACGCCCATACCCTAAGGCTGCTGAAATTCATCCACGGCTTCCGCAAGCCCGAAGCCCGCGACGAGTTCCCGGTGGCCGCCACATTGATCCACCAGCTGCCCAAACTGGAGCTGTTGTGGATCGCCGGGCTCTTCCATGATATCGGCAAGGGCCGCGGGGGGGACCACTCGAAGATTGGTGCCCGGGACGTGGAAGCCTTCGCCGAGCGCCACGGCCTCTCTCCCCGCGACACTCGCCTGGTCAGCTGGCTGGTGGAGCAGCACCTGACCATGTCGATGATTGCCCAGAAGCGTGACACCACCGACCCGGACGTCATCGCCGACTTCGCCCGCCTGGTGGGCGACGAGACACGCCTCGACTACCTCTATGTGCTGACCGTGGCCGACATCAATGCCACCAACCCCACCCTCTGGAACGGCTGGCGCGCATCGCTTCTGCGCCAGCTGCACGCCGAGACCAAGCGCGCCCTGCGCCGCGGCCTGGAGAACCCCCTGGAGCGGGACGACTGGGTGCAGGAGACCCGCGGCGAGGCGCTCTCGCTGCTCGCGGCGGTAGGCGCCGACATGGCCCGCGTGGAACACCTGTGGGAATCCCTCGGCGAGGACTATTTCCTGCAGTACGCGCCCAGCGAGATCGCCTGGCAGACCCAGGGCATCCTCGATCACAGCGACTCACAGTTGCCGCTGATCCTGATCAGCGCCCCGACGGACGACATGGCCGAAGGGGGCACCAAGGTCTTCATCCACACCCGCTCGGTGGATGATCTCTTCGCGGCCACGGCCGCGGCCCTGGACCAGTTGGGTCTCTCCATCCACGATGCCCGCATCGCCACCTCCAGCAACGACTGGACGCTCAACACCTTCATCGTGCTGGATGACCATGGCCATGCGATCTGCGACCCGCAACGCATCGAAGAGATCCGCGCCCACCTAGTGGAGGAGCTCGACGACCCCGACGACTATCCGCAGATCGTCACCCGCCACACGCCGCGCCAGCTGCGCCACTTCCGGGTACCCACCGAGGTGATCATCGAGCAGGACCCGGCCAACGAGCGCACCCTGCTGGAATTGATCGCCCCCGACCGCCCGGGACTGCTGGCCCGGGTGGGGCAGATCTTCATGGAGCAGGACATCGCCCTCTCCGCGGCCAAGATCGCCACCCTGGGCGAGAAGGTGGAGGACGTCTTCTTCATCACCGACAAGGCCGGCAAGCCACTCACCGACCCAGAGCGCCAGGCCCAGCTTCGCCAGCGACTGGTCGACGTGCTGGATGTGTCCGGGTAAGGCCTGTTTGAGGCCTTCTCCTGCCTTCCCTATAATCAAGCCCCTTCCGATCACGACGACGATCCACCACAACGACGCCCGAGGCCACGGCCGGCGAGGCGCGCCTGGACCCCCATGAACCCCGATCTCGACGCCCTCAAGCCCTACCCCTTCGAGAAGCTCGCCGCGCTGAAGGCCGGCGTGACGCCCCCCGAGGGACTGGCCCACGTGCCGCTGACCATCGGCGAGCCCCAGCATGCGCCCTATCCCGCGGCGCTGGCCGCCCTCGTCGAGCACCAGGCCGACTTCGCTCGCTACCCCGCCACTGCCGGCCTTCCCGAACTGCGAGAAACGATCGGCGGCTGGGCGACCCGGCGCTTCGGGCTCGCCGGCCTCGACCCGGAGACCCAGGTGCTGCCGGTGAACGGCACCCGGGAGGCGATCTTCGCCTTCGTACAGGCCGCGCTGGACCGAACCCGCCCGGCCAGGGTGGCGCTGCCCAATCCCTTCTACCAGATCTACGAGGGCGCCACCCTGCTGGCCGGCGGCACGCCGCTCTACCTGGACTGCACCGCCGAGAACGGCTTTCTCGCCGATATCGATGCCGTACCGGCCGAGACCTGGCGCGAGGTGCAGATCGTATTCCTCTGCTCACCGGGCAACCCCACCGGCGCGGTCACCCCGCTGGCCGAGTTCCAGAAACTGATTGCCCTGGCCGATGAGCACAACTTCATCGTCGCCTCCGACGAATGCTATTCGGAACTCTACCTGGACGAGGCGGCGCCGCCGCCAGGGCTGCTGGAGGCCTGCGCGACCCTCGGCCGCCACGACTACCGGCGCTGCCTGGTGTTTCACTCGCTCTCCAAGCGCTCCAACCTGCCCGGGCTGCGCTCGGGCTTCGTGGCCGGCGACGCCGCGCTGATTGCTCCCTTCAAGCGCTACCGCACCTACCACGGCTGTGCCATGGCGCTCCCCGTGCAGCGTGCCTCGATCAGCGCATGGAGCGACGAGGCCCATGTGCGCGCCAACCGCGACGCCTACCGCGAGAAATTCGCCGCGGTCACCGAGATCCTCGCCCCGGTCATGACCTTCCCCACCCCCGAGGCCAGTTTCTACCTGTGGCCGGCGGTGCCCGGCGGGGATGACGAAGCCTTCACCCGCTCGCTCTACGCCGAAGAGCACGTCAGCGTGCTGCCCGGCCGCTATATGGGCCGTCCCGGCGCCAACGGCGTCAATCCCGGAAGCGGCCGGATTCGCCTGGCACTGGTGGCCGAAGTGGCGCCCACCTTGGAGGCGGCCCATCGGCTGCGTCGTTACATTGAGAGGAGCCAGTGATGCTGACCCTTTACGTGATCAAGAACTGCGACACTTGCCGCAAGGCGCTCAAGGCGCTGGACGGCAAGGGCATCCCCTACCAGGTCCATGACTTGCGCGAAGACGGCCTGTCGGCCCCGCTGCTGGAGCATATCCTCCACCGCGTTCCGCTGGTGGAGGTGCTCAACAAGCGCAGCACTACCTGGCGCAACCTTCCCGAGGAGGAGAAACAGGACGTGGATGCCAACAAGGCGCGCGAACTGATACTCGCCCATCCGACCCTGCTCAAGCGTCCGCTGCTCGAGATCGGTGACGAGATCCGCGTAGGCTACCGCGACGGCGACTACGACGACCTTAAGGGCTGACGCCCCGGCGCGCCCATTACCCCTTACGATGAGGATACCCCCATGCTGAGCTTTGCCATCGGAATCGGCACCCAAAACACCCAGGGCGACTGGCTGGAGATCTACTACCCGGCGCCCCTGCTCAACCCCGACGCCAACCTGGTGGAAGCCGCCGCCAGGGTGCTGGATGCCCCCGCCGGCAACGCCGCGGTGAGTTTCCTGCCCGAGCAGTGCAGTGAGCTGGCGTCTGCCCTGCGCGACGCCGGCCACGCCGACTACGCCGAGTTGGCCGAGGCGTTCGCCGCCAGTCAACGCCCGCTGGTGGCCATGTTCCTGGCCAAGGACAATGCCCCGGCGTCGGCCCCGGAGGTCTACCTCAAGCTGCACCTGCTGTCCCATCGCCTGGTCAGGCCCCATGACCTGGACCTTACCGGCATGTTCGGCCTGCTGCGCAACGTGGCCTGGACCAACGAAGGGGCCATCGACATCGAGGAGTTGCCGGCCCGCCGCCTCAAGGCACGCCTGGAGGGTCGCTCCCTATCGGTGGACTGCGTGGACAAGTTCCCCAAGATGGCCGACTACGTGGTGCCCGGAGGCGTGCGCATCGCCGATACCGCCCGGGTGCGCCTGGGCGCTCACCTCGGCGAGGGCACCACCGTGATGCACGAGGGTTTCGTCAACTTCAACGCCGGCACCGAGGGCCCCGGCATGATCGAGGGTCGCATTTCCGCCGGCGTGATGGTCGGCAAGGGCTCGGATCTCGGCGGCGGCTGCTCCACCATGGGCACCCTCTCCGGCGGGGGCAACATCGTCATCAAGGTGGGCGAGGGCTGCCTGATCGGCGCCAACGCCGGCATCGGCATCCCCCTGGGCGACCGCTGCACCGTGGAGGCCGGCCTCTACCTCACCGCCGGCGCCAAGGTCACCCTGCTCGACGATCAGGGTCAGGAGGTCAGAACCGTGGCCGCCCGCGAGCTGGCCGGTCAGGACGATCTGCTGCTGCGCCGCAACTCCCGGAACGGCCGCATCGAGTGTCTGACCAACAAGAGCGCCATCGCGCTCAACGAGGCACTGCATGCCCACAACTGATGCCACCGGCCTCTCCCCCACCCTGCAGCTCGCCTTCGAGCTTCTTCGGCGCCCCTCGGTGACGCCGGACGATCTGGGCTGCCAGGCGCTGATGACCGAGCGCCTGGAGGCGCTCGGGTTTCGTATCGAGCGACTGCCCTTCGGCGACGTGGATAACTTCTGGGCGACCCGCGGTCATCATGGCCCCCTGCTCGCCTTCGCCGGGCACACCGATGTGGTCCCCAGCGGCCCTCATACCCGCTGGGACTTCCCGCCCTTCGAGCCCTGCATCGACGATGACGGCATGCTGAGGGGCCGTGGCACCGCCGACATGAAAGGCAGCCTGGCGGCCATGATCACCGCCGTGGAGCGCTTCCTCGCCGCCCATCCGGATCATCACGGCAAGCTCGGGTTCCTGATCACCTCCGACGAGGAGGGCCCGGCGGTGGACGGCACCCGTGCCGTGGTGGAGCATCTGCGCGAGACCCACGAGCGGCTCGACTACTGCATCGTCGGCGAGCCCTCCTCCACCGCTCGGCTAGGCGACGTGATCAAGAATGGCCGGCGCGGCTCCCTGGGCGGGGTCCTGCATATCCGGGGCGTTCAGGGCCACGTGGCCTACCCGCACCTGGCACGCAACCCCATCCACCAGGCGATGCCGGCCCTGGATGCCCTGGCCCGCGAGCACTGGGATGGCGGCAACGACTTCTTCCCCGCCACCAGCTTCCAGATATCGAACATCCGCTCCGGCACAGGCGCTACCAACGTCATCCCGGGCGACGTGGAAGTGGTCTTCAACTTCCGCTTCTCCACCGAGGTGACCCAGGAAGAACTGATGGCACGCACCACCGCCATCCTCGATGCCCACGGCCTCGATCACCATCTGGACTGGACCCTCAACGGCGAGCCTTTCCTCACTGCCGAGGGCGAACTGGTCGAGGCAGCCGTCCGCGGCGTGGAGGAGATCACCGGGCACCGCCCGGAGCTGTCGACCAGCGGCGGCACCTCGGATGGCCGCTTCATCGCCACCCTGGGCAGCCAGGTAGTGGAACTGGGCCCGCTCAACGCCACTATCCACCAGGCCAACGAGCGAGTGCGTGCCACGGATCTGGACGAGCTGAGCCGGGTCTACGAGGCGATCATGAAGCACCTGTTTGTCAACGGCAGCACCCGTCCCTGAGGCTCCCATGACACTCGATCACGAACCGCACTACCCCGATATCGAGATCTACCTGGCCAAGGCCCCCGTGGAGGCACTCAGCGAGTGGCTGAGTGCGGCCATCGACGCCAAGCCCCTGGCGCCTGCCGGCAAGGGCAAGTGGCGCACCCGCGGCAGCCATGACGGCGAGGAGGTTCCTGTGCTGCTGGTGGAGAAGGCCGCCGACGGCTTCGCCAGCCTCTGGTTCGACAGTCCCGCCACGCCCTGGCCAAATGACGCCGCCTGCGCCAGGGCCGCCGCCGTCGGACTGGGATGCGAAGTGCGCTGCTCCCTGGGTGGCTGGCAGCCCGGCGACGACCCAGACCGCTTCCTGCAGGTGTTGCCCGACGGCCATGAAGCGGAGATCGACTGGCCCGATTCCGGACGTTGACGCCTGGCCCGCGCCCGAACGACAGCGCCCCGCACGAAGCGGGGCGCTTGGGTAGAGCGGGACGCTTTCAGGTGATGACGGTGACGTCGTCGGCCTGCAGCCCGCGCTCATTCTCGATGATGTAGTAGCGAACCTTCTGCCCCTCGGCCAGGGTACGATGACCGCGACCGCGAATGGCACGAAAGTGGACGAAGACATCCTCGCCGCTGTCCCGGGTGATGAAGCCATATCCCTTGTTGACGTTGAACCACTTCACCTCGCCGATCTCGCGATCATCGTTCTCGACTTCGGCTAGGTTGACCAACTGCGGGCTGAGCACGTTGACCGCCAGGGTGGCGATCAGCAGCACCAGGAAGACCGCCAGGGCCGCGGCAACATAGACCACCGAGATGCCGCCGATCTCGAGGCTTTCGAACAACGCCTGTGACAGGGCGCCGCCTGCCAGGTGGATGAACAGAGCGATCAGCAGCGGCGCCGGCGCGGCGAGTAGCAGGCTGACCAGGCTACAGCGAAACACGACCTTTCGATTCATGGACTCGAGTGACTCTCTTGTAGGGGTGAAAGGAAGGAATGAACCAGCATGAAGGTGCCACGATGAACGGCGACACACAGCGAGAAGATTCTAACATGAGCGCAGAACAGGCGTCCGCTCGCCTTGACCAGCGCCTGGAGGCCCTGGAGAGCCGACTTGCCCACCAGGAGCACTGGCTGGACACACTGGATGAGGCTATCGCCACCCAGGAACGGCGGCTCACTCGACTGGAGCGCGTCAACGACCTGATGCAGGAAAAGCTCCGCGACCAGCAGAGAGCGCTACAGGAGGGAGAGACGACGGCTCCCGATCCCGCGGAGGACGTGCCGCCGCATTACTAGCGCCGAGCGCCGAGCGCCGAGCGCCGAGCGCCGAGCGCCGAGCGCCGAGCGCCGAGCGCCGAGCGCCGAGCGCCGAGCGCCGCAGGATGATGTCTGCTGCCTCTCAAGCGTCAAGCGGATTCCCATCGACCTCGCCACCTGCTGCCCGTCACTGAGCGGCTGGGCGCTAGGCGCTTGCAGCTGGGCGCTACCCGAAGGGCGGCTGGGCGCTACCCGAAGGGCGGCTGGGCGCTA
>CAYWBG010000071.1:0-11860 GCA_964456005.1 uncultured Halomonas sp. | reverse complement strand
CCGGCCCTAGTGGCGGGTGGGGTGCTGTTGCGTTACGGCCACCTGCCGACCCGCGAAAAACACCGCACAATCCGCTTGACAGCAAGGCTCGCCGGCACTCAAATACGCCGGCCTTCTGCACTGCAGCAAAATACCTCTCATGCTCCTCCGATGTCCTGCACGGCTCTCATTAGGAGACACCCCGCCCATGCTTCGTCCCCTTACTGCACACTGGCGGCTGCTCGCCCCGCTGTGTCTCTCTGCCCTCCTCGCCGGCTGCCTTGCGCTGCCCCAGACCGGGCTCTACGCCTTCCGCCTGGCGGTGACCTCGCTTGGCGTGGAGGAGGTGCGCATCGGCTCCTACACCGTGAATGCCCGTCTCGATACCAGCGATATCATGTCGCTGGCGCTGCAGAGCCTGGGGACCGGCAGCCTGCCGGTGCAGGCGACGCTGGCCATGGGCCTGGGGCTGCCCGCCGGAATGCCACCGGTGGAGATGTCAGGCTTCCGCTGGACGCTGGACATGCCCGGGGTCGACCCGGTCAGCGGCCATTACGAGCAGGACGTGACCCTGACCTCCGGTGATGATGCCAGGCTGCGTCTACCGGTGGTCTTCGACCTGCTGGGAGGCGGCCGTGAGCAACTGGCCCCGTTGGTGGAGCTGGCCAGCCAGCTGGCCCGCCAGGGCGAACTGCCCGCCGGCAGCCAGCTGGCCATCACCCCCGGCGACCTGCGCGGCCTGGGCTTGACCCTGCCCGCCGGCCTGCTCACCCCCACCATCCGCCTGGGCGTGGGCGAGGATGGCCGCCTGATTCCGCGGGGGTAATGCTGGCACGCGACCGTCGCGGGCCTGTGCCCGGCGCCCCTGGTCGTTGGCCTCGCTGGCCGCTACTTCCCGTGCAGGCGCCGGCGGCCCACCCACTGGGTGGCGAACTGCCAGGCGCCGCGGCCGCTGCGCCCGCCGCGCAGGGTGGCGAAGCGGACCGCTTCGGCACGGGCCTCGGCGTTCCAGTCCTCGCGGCGGCCCAACTGGGTGACCCAGTGGCAGCAGGCCTCCAGGTAAACGTCCTGGTTGAAGGGGTGAAAGCCCAGCCACAGGCCGAAGCGATCGGAGAGCGAGATCTTCTCCTCCACGGCATCGCCGTGGTGGAGCTCGTCGCCCACCAGCCGAGAGCCCTCGTTGTCGCTCATCGACTCCGGCAGCAGATGGCGGCGGTTGGAGGTGGCATAGAGCAGCACGTTGGGAGGCGGTCCGGTCAGGGCACCGTCCAGCACGCTCTTCAGCGCCTTGTAGGCGTCATCATGGCCCTCGAAGGAGAGGTCGTCGCAGTAGACCACGAAACGCTGCTCGTGGTGGCGCAGCTGCTCTACCAGCATCGGCAGGCTGGCCAGGTCGTGACGATCCACCTGCACCAGGCGCAGCCCTTCCGGCGCCAATGAGTTGAGCAGCGCGCGAATCAGCGACGACTTGCCGCTGCCCCGGGAGCCCCAAAGCAGGGCGTGGTTGGCCGGCAGGCCCTGCAGGAAAGCGCGGGTGTTGTCGACCAGAGCCAGCTTCTGGCGCTCAATCCCCAAGAGGTCATCCAGACTCAGGGCATCCCGGGGCGGCACTGGCAGCAGCCGCCCACCCAGGCTGTGGCGCTGCCAGAGGGCGGCCACATCGCGTGACCAATCCACCTCCTGGGGCGGCGGCGGCAGCCAGTGCTCGACGTGATCCAGCAGATTCAGCAGGCGACGCGTCAGCTCGGCATCCATGGTGGCTCCTTCTCCGTATCGTGCGGTTGACCTTACAGGCGTTCCCGGTATCTTGTGGCGAACCTTGTTGCGACGTCCAGCGTCATACCCTACTCAACGAACAAGACTGGTCACAGGAGACCCTTGCCATGCGCTGGTTCCATTGCATCGCCGTCGGCGTGCTCAGCCTTACCCTGACCGCCTGCGCCACGTCGCCTACCGGGCGTCAGCAACTTACCCTGGTCTCCGATACTCAGCTCAACCAGATGGGCGCACAGGCCTTCGAGCAGTACCAGGCGGACCTGCCCACTGTGGGCGGCAGTACCCACCGCTATGCCCAGTGCGTGGCCGACGCCCTGGTCAGCGCGCTGCCGGCGCAGCACCAGCAGAGCCAGGATTGGCAGATCCGCGTCTTCGAATCGGACCAGGCCAATGCCTTTGCGCTGCCCGGCGGCTACATGGGGGTGAACACCGGACTGCTGCGCATCACGGAGAATCAGGATCAGCTGGCCACGGTGGTCGCCCACGAAATCGCCCATGTGCTGGCGCGTCACGCCAATGAGCGTGTCTCCACCCAGGCCGCCACCCAACTGGGGCTCTCGGTACTCTCCTCGGCCTCCAGCATGCAGGGTCCGGCCGGCGAGCAGATGATGGGGGCCCTGGGGCTCGGCGCCCAGTACGGCATCCTGCTGCCCTTCTCGCGCAGCCACGAGAGCGAAGCCGATGTGATCGGCCTGAGGATCATGGCCGATGCCGGCTTCGACCCGCGTGCCAGCATCGCCTTGTGGGAGAACATGGAGGCCGCCGGCGGTGGCGCCCGCCCACCGGCCTGGATGTCCACCCACCCGAGCCAGGGCCAGCGCATTGCCGGCCTGCAGGCCAACATGCCCGACGCCCAGGCACGTTTCGAGCGGGCCCGCCAGGCAGGGCGTGCGCCCAACTGCCCTCGCCCCTGACCCGGCCATCCACTTCCGCAACGGATAGCGCATGATACGACTCGGACTGCTGCTTTTGATCGCCCCCAGCCTGGTGCTGATGGGCATCTACTTCTGGGAATACACGAGCGTGCGCGAATGCACGCTCTCGGGGGGCTACTGGGACTACCTCGAGAGAGTGTGCCGCGACACGCCCCAGCCCTTCGTCTCCTGGCTTGAGCGTTACCCCTGGCTGGTCAACGGCGGGATGCTGCTCTCAGTGGTTGGCCTGGCCCTATGCATGGTGGGGTTTTATGTCAAGAAACGCTGAGAGCTCACCTACAGCGCCTTTCTGATCGCCTCGAGCACCGGGGCTGTCTCGGGGTGGCTTCCACGCCACTGGAAGAAGGACTCCGCGGCCTGCTCGACCAGCATGCCCAGGCCATCCACGCCGCTGGCACCGCGCTCGGTAGCCCAGCGCAGAAATACCGTAGGGGCTGCGCCATACATCATGTCGTAGGCGATGGCCCCCGAGGCGAAAAGTGCATCGGGCAGTGGCGGCAGATCTCCGGAGAGGCTCGCGCTGGTACCGTTGATCACCAGGTCGAAGGGGCCTGCCACGGCGTCGAAGCCCCCGCCTCCGATCGCCCCCAGGTCGGCGAAGTCGCCGGCCAGTGCCTCGGCCTTGGCCGCCGTGCGGTTGGCCACGAAGAGATTGGCTGGCCCCTCGGCCAGCAGAGGCTCCAGCACGCCGCGCACCGCTCCACCGGCGCCCAGCACCAGCACTCGAGCGCCGGCCAGCAACGCCGCGTGACGCTTCAGGTCTCTCACCAGCCCCACGCCGTCGGTGGTATCGCCATAGGTGGCACCGTTGCCACCCAGAATCAGGGTATTCACTGCTCCGGCGCGTCGGGCACGCAGGCTGAGGGTGTCGCAGAGGCGGAAGGCTTCCTCCTTGAAGGGCACGGTGACGTTGGCACCGCGGCCACCCTCGCCCACGAAGCGCCGCCAGGCGCCGACGAAGTCGTCCAGCGGCGCCTCGATGGCGGTGTACTCGATGGCCTCCCCGGTCTGAGCGGCGAAGGCGGCATGGATGGCCGGCGACTTCGAGTGGGTAACGGGATTGCCGAAGACGCAATAGCGGTCGGTCATGAGCGGGCCTCCTCTTCCCCCAGCCAGTCACGGGGTCGCAAGTAGTCACGATAGAGCCGTTCCTCGGCGCTGCCAGGCTCGGGCGTCCAGGCGTACTCCCAGCGCACCAGTGGCGGCATCGACATCAGGATCGACTCGGTGCGTCCGCCGCTCTGCAGGCCGAACAGAGTGCCCCGGTCCCAGACCAGGTTGAACTCCACGTAGCGGCCGCGACGGTAGAGCTGGAAATCGCGCTCTCGCTGCCGCCAGGGTGTTTCACGGCGGCGGCGCACGATGGGCAGATAGGCCTCCAGGAAGGCATCCCCCACGGCGCGCTGGAAGGCGAAGCACTCATCGAAGCCGCCCTGATTGAGGTCGTCGAAGAACAGTCCCCCCACGCCGCGGGTCTCGTCGCGGTGCTTGAGATAGAAGTAGTCGTCGCACCAGGCCTTGAAGCGAGGGTAGACGTCGTCGCCGAAGGGCGCGCAGGCATCCCGCGCCACCCGGTGCCAGTGCAGCACATCCTCGCGCACCGGGTAGAAGGGCGTCAGGTCGAAGCCGCCGCCGAACCACCAGACGGGCTCCTCGCCGGGCTTCTCGGCGATCAGGAAGCGCACGTTGCCGTGGCTGGTGGGCACGTGGGGGTTCTCGGGGTGAAGCACCCATGAGACGCCCACCGCATGGAAACTCCGTCCGCCGAGCTCCGGGCGCGCCGCGGTGGCCGAAGGGGGTAGTCGCTCACCGAACACATGGGAGAAATTGACGCCGCCCTTCTCGAACACCCGGCCGTTCTCGATCACCCGGGATCTCCCCCCGCCACCCTCGGGGCGCTGCCAAGCGTCCTCGCGAAAGCCGCTGCCGCCGTCCTCAGCGGCCAGGGCCGCACAGAGGCGGTCCTGTAGGTCGAGCAGATAGGTCTTGACGTCGTCGAGTCGGGCGTGGGCCAAGGGGGGCTCCTCAAGTTGGTAGGGGGCGGGGCGGGGCGTTCGCCGCTCAGGCGCGCAGTACCCGGCCGCTGACTAGGTCGCGGATAACACTGGGCCGGTCGAGCCCCCCTAGCTCACCCTCGAGGATGGCATCGAGGTCGTGGCCAAAGATCTCGCGGACCGCCTCCAGGCTCATGGCCGGCGGCTCGCTGGCGCGGTTGGCCGACGTGGAGACGATGGGTCCACCGAAGGCCTCGCAGAGTGCCACGACCAACGGATGGTCGCTGACCCGCAACGCCACGCGGTCATGGCCGCCCCTCACCAGGGCGTGGCTGCGACCGTTGTCGGGCACCAGCCAGGTGTTGGGTCCCGGCCAGCTGGCCACCAGAGGGGCATGCAGCTCGAAGGGGAGCCCCTTCAGCCAGGGGGCAAACTGTTCGAGATGCCCCGCCACCAGGATCACTCCCTTGGCGGGGTCGCGGGACTTGAGGCGCAGCAGCCGGGCCAGGGCCTCGTCATTGTCCGGGTCACAGCCCAGCCCCCAGACGGCCTCGGTGGGGTAGGCGATCACGCCACCCCGGCGCAGGGCAGCGGCGGCGAGCTCGATCGGGTCGGCCTGGCTCATGGACACTCCTCGAACGTGGGCAGGGCAGTCACGCGAATGGCCGAGAATTCTATCATGGCTCCGAGAGGCGCACCCAGCCGCCGGCGGCATGGGCGACGCGGCCCTCCAACTCCAGTTCCAGCAGCCGCCGCTGGCACTCGGCGATGCCCAACCCGGAGAGTCCCACTAGGGCATCCACCGGGGTCGGCGAACTGCTCAGCCAGCGTAGCAGCGGATCCCTGGGCAGTGTCTCGCCGGATGATCCGGGCATTTCGGCTGGGAGCGGAACCGACGCAAGGGGCTCGAAGGGAAACCACTGGGCCAACTCCGCGACGATGTCGTCCACCCCACGCACCAGTACGGCACCGTCCCGGATCAGTCCCAGGCAGCCACGAGCCTGGGGGTTGTGGATCGAACCGGGCAAGGCGAATACCTCACGCCCCTGCTCTGCCGACAGGCGGGCGCTGACCAGGGAGCCACTCCGCTCGGCGGCTTCCACTACCAGCACGCCAAGGGAGAGGCCGGTGACGATGCGGTTGCGGCGGGGGAAGAAGCCGGGGCGAGCCGGGGTCCCGGGCGGATGCTCGGCGAGCAGCAAGCCGCCGGGCTGGCGCAGGCGTTCATGCAGGCGATGGTGGCGCGGCGGGTAGACCACGTCCACGCCGCAGCCAAGCACCGCCACGCTGGGCCCGTCGGCCTCCAGGGCGGCGCGCTGGGCGGCCGCGTCGATGCCCAGTGCCATGCCGCTTACCACGCACCAGCCGCGACCGGCCAGTTCGCGAGCGAAGGCCGCAGCGTTGCTCAACCCTTCGCGGGTGGCACGTCGCGAACCCACCATGGCCAGGCGTGGCGGCGCCAGCGTGGCGAGATCCCCCCAGGCCCAAAGCAGCGGAGGCGGGTCGGCAATCTGTGCCAGCAGCGACGGCCAGGCGGGGTGCCCGGCATGCAGCAGGTGGCGGGTGGGGTCGCCGGCGATCCACGCCTGCTGGGCCTCGACCTCGGCGGTGAGCGGGCTTCGGGTGGGGTGGTCCAGCCACAGGCGCAGAGCCGTGGCGGCCGCCCTGGGCAGCGCCGCTAGCCAGCCGGCGGGCCACTCGGGCTCCAAAGCGGCCAGTTCGGCGAGCCGCGACGCTCCCATGCCAGGCAGCAGGTAGAGCGCCAGCCACTCCCCTGCACCCAGCCGCTGGCAAGACATGGCGTCACCTCAGCGCAGGGTGGCGCCTAGGGCGCGCTCGGGGGTGTGCACACGGTCCCCCACCGAGAGCGTACGGCTGGCTTTCATCACCAGGCCGAAGCTCATCTTCTCGTAGGGCTTGAAGACCATCACCAGGCCGGCATCCTCGCCGGGCAGTCGCAGAGATTCGCCGGTACGCGGGTCGCTCACCAGTTCACCGCGTTGCTCCACCATTAGCACATGGCCGGGCTCGAGGCCGTCGCGGCGCCCACGGTCCAGGGCCACCACCTGGAGACGACCGATAAACTGCACGCCGCCAGGCACCGCCAGGATGGTTCCCTCGACATCGCGGTCGGGCGGCCGGGGATAAAACTCGGTGACCAGGTCACGACTCTCCAGGGGCAACACGATGTCGTCGTTGCGTACCTCCTGGCGGGAGGCCGTCACTTCCAGCACCACGATGTCATCCTCCTGACGCTCGCGGCGGGCCTGGCCCACGCTCTCCAGTTCCAGGCCCAGCAGTTCGCCGCTAGCCGGGTCGAGGAAGCGCTCGCCCACCCGATAGAAACCGACCCGGCCGCTGCCCTCGACCTCGCCCCGGGCGTAGAGCCGATCACCTACGCCGCTGATCAGGCGGCGGTCGTCGCCGCCCACTACATAGGCGAGCTCCTCCAGGCCCTCCGGGTCGTCGACGATACGATGCTCGCGCAGGAATTGGCGAACCGCTTCCAGCGGGATCGGCTCGATCGCCTCACGGTGCGGAATGGTGCGCATCTCGGGGGAGAGTCGCACCTCGCCCTGGCCGCGCTCCAGGCCCAGGCAGGGCCGGCCGTTGCAGTCGTAGAGATAGATCACGTCGCCCGGGTAGATCAGGTGCGGATTACGGATCTGCGGATTGACCTGCCAAACTTCGGGCCACTGCCAGGGATGACGCAGGAAGCGCCCGGAGATATCCCAGAGGGTATCGCCGCGCACCACCGTGTAGCGGTCCGGCGCATCGCCCCTCAGGCCGTCGTCCCAGGAAAGCCCCTGGGCCCAGGCTCCTGAGGCGAGCGGCCCAAGGGCCACGGTCAAGCCTAGCGCCGTCATCGCTCCACCAAGCCAGCGGCGCACCGCCTTGCCATGTCTCGTCTGCTTCATCCCTGCTGTCCCCCACGTTGCCCGCTCCACGCCTGCCACTCTGGAACCATGCCGACGTGATATAGTCTGAAATTATCGACGTGATGCGTGATCGGCAGTTTCGCCGCCGCCCCCGCACTTCTAGAATAGTGTCATCTTGTAAATGACAGCATAACGGTGAATCCAACGCCATGGCCAAATTACCGATCCTAGAATTCCCCGACGAACGTCTGCGTACCAAGGCAGCGCCGGTGGAAACGGTCGACGACGAGGTCCGCCAACTGGTCCAGGACATGCTCGAGACCATGTATGACGCCCAAGGCATCGGGCTGGCCGCCTCCCAGGTCAATGTCCATCGCCGGGTGATCGTCATGGACGTCAGCGACAATCAGTCCCGCCCGCTGGTGCTGATCAATCCCGAGTTCACGCCCATCGGCGATGAACGCGACCTGATGTCCGAAGGGTGCCTGTCGATTCCCGAGTACTATGCCGAAGTCCCTCGCTCCCTCAGGGTCCATCTCAAGGCCTTGGATCGAGACGGCATCCCCTATGAGATGGAGGCCGACGGCCTACTGGCCCACTGCATCCAGCACGAATACGACCACCTAGAGGGCGTGCTGTTCGTCGACTACCTCTCGCCACTCAAGCGCGACCGCGTCATGAAGAAGATGCAGAAGCGTCACAAGCAGATGCAGACGGCCTGAAACCCCTCCGTCATCATCCGAAGGCCGACGTTATCCCGTCGGCCTTCGTCGTTTGCGGCCGGCTCCGTTATCATGAGGGGGCATCCACTCCGGGAAGGCCCTGAAAATGCCCCGACCCCTCAACGTCATCTTCGCCGGCACGCCCGACTTCGCCGCCGAAAGCCTGGCCGCGCTGCTCGCCAGCCGCCATCGCGTGATTGCCGTCTACACCCAGCCGGACCGCCCCGCGGGCCGCGGCCGCAAGCTGACCGCGAGCCCGGTCAAGCGCCTCGCCCTCGAGCATGAGCTGCCGGTCTACCAGCCGGAGTCGCTTAAGACGCCGGAGGCTCAAGCGGAATTGGCCGCCCTCGAGGCCGACCTCATGGTGGTGGTCGCCTATGGGCTGATCCTGCCCCGAGCGGTGCTCGAGATCCCTCGGCTGGGCTGCCTCAATGTCCATGCCTCACTGCTGCCACGCTGGCGAGGGGCCGCGCCCATCCAGCGCGCCATCGAGGCCGGCGACGCCGAGAGCGGAGTCACCATCATGCAGATGGACGAGGGTCTCGACACCGGCGATATGCTGCTGATGCGGCGCACCCCGATTACCACTGCTACTACCGGCGGCGAACTCCACGACAGCCTGGCCGCCCTGGGCGGTGAGGCTGTCGTCGAGGCCCTGGATGCCCTGGCCGCTGAAGACCTTCCCGCCACGCCTCAACCCGAGGCCGGCGTCACCTACGCCGCCAAGCTCTCCAAGGCGGAGGCCGAGCTGGACTTCCGCGACCCGGCCGACCGACTGGCCGCCCGGATCCGCGCCTTCAACCCCTGGCCGGTGGCCTGGTGCGCCTTCGGCGACGACCGCCTTCGCCTGCTGATGGCCGAGACCGACGACCTGGCCGCAGGGGAGGCGCCCACCACACCCGGCACCCTGCTCGACCACGACGGTGAAGCCCTGCGCATCGCCTGCGGCCCCGAAGGCCGTGACGTGCTGCGGGTGACCCGAGCCCAGTTACCCGGGGGCAAGGCGCTGCCGGTGAGGGACCTGCTACATGCCCGGGCCGAGCGCTTCGCCACGGGCCTGCGGCTGGGCCAGCACGATAAGGAGACCCCAGCATGAACCAGCCTCCCGAGCGTTCGCCGCAAGCGCCTCGCCAACGCGACCCTCGTCAGCGAAAGGGCCACCAGGAAGCGCGCGGCCTCGAGAACGATGGCGGCCTGGCAGTGCGTGCCGCCGCCGCCCGCGCCCTGGTGCCGGTGATCACCGGCAAGGGGTCACTCACCGGCCTCGACGATCACCAGGTGGTGGCTCGCGACCGTGCCCTGTTTAAGGCGCTCTGCTACGGCACCTGCCGCACCCTGCCCCGCCTCGAGGCACTGGCAGCGAAGCTGCTTGTCAAGCCCTTCAAGGTCCGCGATGCCGACGTTCAGGCGCTTCTTCTCCTGGGCATTCATCAACTGCTTTACCTGCGCATTCCGGCACACGCCGCGGTGGGTGAGACCGCCGGCGCCGCGCGACTTCTGGGCAAGGAGTGGGCCACCCGAGTGCTTAACGGCTGCCTGCGCCGCCTTCAGCGAGAGGCCGCCGAGCTGCAGGCCGAGGTGGACCAGGTCCAGGCGGTGGCCCTGCTGCACCCCAAGTGGCTGCTCAAGGCGCTGCGCCAGTCCTGGCCCGACGACTGGCGCAGCATCTGTGACGCCAACAACGTGCCCGGCCCCATGACCCTGAGGGTCAATCGCCGCCACGGCGACCGCGAGGCCTACCTGGACCGGCTCTCCGCGGCCGGGCTCGAGGCCCGGCTCTGCCTTCACGCCCCGGACGGCATTACCCTGGAGACGCCCTGCGACGTCAAGCTGTTGCCAGGCTTCGAGGAAGGCCACGTCAGTGTCCAGGATGAGGCTGCCCAGCTCGCCACCGTGCTGCTCGGCCCGGCCCTGGCGCCGCGCCCCGGCGCCAGAGTGCTGGACGCCTGCTGCGCCCCGGGGGGAAAGACCGCTCACCTGCTCGAGATCTTCGATATCGACATGCAGGCGGTGGACAGCGATGCCGAACGCCTGGCCCGGGTGGAGGATGCCCTGGCCCGGCTCCATCTGGAGGCCCGCCTGGCCCATGGCGATGCCACCCAGCGCGACTGGTGGGACGGCGTGCCCTTCGAGGCCATACTGCTCGACGCGCCCTGCTCCGGCAGCGGTGTGATCCGTCGCCACCCCGACATCAAACGCCTGCGCCGCCCCACCGATATCCGCTCGCTGGCCGCGCTGCAAGCGCAACTGCTCGACAACCTCTGGCCGCTGCTACGCCCCGGGGGCACCCTGCTCTACGCCACCTGCTCGGTATTACCCGAGGAGAACAGCGGCCAGATCGACGCCTTCCTGGCACGCACCCCGGATGCCGAGGCCACCACGCCCGAGGACGTCGGCTGGGGACGACCCGCCTCATCCGGGCGGCAACTCCTGCCAGAGATCGAAAGCCATGACGGCTTCTTCTATGCCAGACTGAGGAAGCGGCCCGGCTGAACTGCTGACCGCCAACATTACTTCCCTGCAACCCTCAGGAGTGTCCATGAGCAACCATATCTACAAGCATATCGAACTGACCGGCTCCTCCGAGAAAAGCATCGAGGACGCCATCCAGAACGCCCTGACCAAGGCCTCGGAGAGCCTGCATGGCATGCGCTGGTTCGAGGTCACCGACACCCGCGGCCATATCGAGCAGGGCCGCGTTGGCCACTGGCAGGTCACCATCAAGGTGGGCTTCACCCTCGACTGACCCGGTTAGGTCCTGTTTTTCCTCGGACGGCTGGTTTAGGCTGGCCGTCCCAGTATTGCGGCGCATCAATGCGCCGCCCTCGCCGACAGCGGACAACGACACGCGATGAAGATCATCATTCTCGGCGCCGGCCAGGTCGGCGGCACTCTGGCCGAACATCTGGCCCGCGAAGAGAACGACATCACGGTGGTGGACACCAACGGCGACAAGCTGCGGGAACTGCATACCAAGCTCGATATTCGCACCGTGGTGGGCCCCGGCTCCTTCCCCATGGTGCTACGCCAGGCAGGCTGTGAAGACGCCGACATGCTGATCGCGGTGACCAGCCAGGACGAGGTCAACATGATCGCCTGCCAGGTCGCCCACACCCTGTTCCGCACCCCCACCAAGATCGCCCGGGTGCGCGCCACCGCCTACCTGACCCGCAAGGGGCTGTTCGCCCACGAGGCGGTGCCCATCGACGTGCTGATCAGCCCCGAGCAGGTGGTCACTGACCATATCCGTCGGCTCATCGAACACCCCGGTGCGCTGCAGGTGCTCGAGTTCGCCGGCGGCGTGGTTCAGCTGGTGGCCGTCAAGGCGATCTACGGCGGTCCGCTGGTGGGCCAGGATCTGGCCTTCCTGCGCCGCCACATGCCCAGTGTGGATACCCGCGTCGCCGCCATCTACCGCCGCAACCGGCCGATCATCCCGCGCGGGGATACCGTCATCGAGGCCGACGACGAGGTATTCTTCATCGCCGCCCGCCGCGACATCCGCGCGGTGATGAGCGAACTGCGCCGCCTCGACCGCGACTTCCGCCGGGTGGTGATCGCCGGCGGCGGCAATA
>CAYWBG010000070.1:0-11935 GCA_964456005.1 uncultured Halomonas sp. | reverse complement strand
CCGACCGCCCCCTGGTGATCCACCGGCGGCTGGCCATTCCGGGCGTGCTCTTCTACCCCTGGCAGCAACCGCTGCCCACCCCCCGGGAGGCGAACCCGGTTCACCTGCGGGGCACCTGGCTCTGCTGGAGGGCCTGGCGTGACTACCGGGATGGTCTGCCAGCCGGCACCCACGGCGCCCGGCTGCACAAGCCCCACTGGCTCGCCCTGCCCCGCCCCGAACGCCTGCTGCCCCTGGCCGAGATCGAGGCGCTGCTGGCCCAGCATTTCCGCGTGCCGGCCTCCCCCCTCCAGATCGCCCTGTGGCAGGCCGACATGGGCTGGCGGCGCCTCTTCGTGGTGGCCAACGACTGGCCGCGTCAGATTCCGCTGCCGCCGCCTCAGCTGTCATCGACGTGAATCACCACTTCTACCCGTCGATTCAGCGATCGCCTGGCCTCGCTGTTGTTGTCAACCAATGGCTGAGTAGCAGCGAAACCAACGGCCTGCAGCCGCCGCGAGTCAATGCCCGCCTCTTCCAACGCATGAACAATCGCAATGGCGCGAGCGCTGGAGAGCGCCCAGTTGGACGAAAACTCCGGCGTGTTGATCGGCCTGTCATCGGAGTGCCCCTCGACGGAAACCGTGCCGTCAAAGCGTTGAACCGTCTCAACCAGGCTACCGACCATCGCTCTCCCTTCCGGCGTCAAGACAGCCTCCGCCGACAGAAACAGCAAGCTCTCCTCGAGCCTGAGACGGATACCCTGAGGCACCTGTGACACCATCACGCCATCCAGATTTGGTAACTCGACGGTGTCTTGCTCTCTCTCGACCGCCACGCTGAGCGAGCGCCTCTCTTGTTCATCCACCTGGCGACCGTTACCGGGGAGGTTATCGGTCACCACCAGTAAATATCGCCCTAGAGGCCGCGATGTATCAATTCCCGAGGGCAAGGCCACTGCAGTGGCCAATTTGCTTTCAAACCTGCGGGGAGTGGCGGCGACCCTGAGGGCCGACCTGATCGCCTGTGGCTCAAGGAGTTCGTTTGGTGGTCTGGGCAACCTCGCATCTGCGGAAGCCAACGACAGTGTGTCGGGCAGTGGAACCCCCAACACAGGCAGCGCCGAGCCGGCCGCGGTCGATTCCTGAGGCCGTTCCCCTGACGGTAGGCGCGCCATGCCAGACCCCACGATGATCAACACCAGCAAGGCAACAAGCAGCGTCATGACATCCATGTAGCTGATCATCCATCCCCCGCTGCCTTCTTCGTCGAAGATGGGATCCAGCAGGTCATCATACCGAGAGGGCCCCCGGTGCTCATCAACCATGGGGCTGGTCAACTTCCGACAGCTCCGGTGCGACCCTTCGCCTTAGAGACCAGGCGTTCGGCAGGCCGCGGGGCTCTAGTCCTGCGGGTGGCTCTTCGCCAACGGCTCCGGTCTCGGGCAAGGGATCATGAAGTTCATCGTGGTGCTGCTCGATAAAGGAATTGAGGGTCGCCTCGATGAACGTCGGTGCGCGTCGGCGAGACAGCAACGAGACCCCTTCCATGATCATGTTCATGGTAATGAGGCGCTCCTCCGTCCGTCGCTCCAGCTTGACGGCCACTGGCTTGAAGACGAGATTGGCCAGAACGATGCCATAGAAGGTGGAAAGCAGCGCCACCGCCATTCGTTCGCCGACCAATGCCATATCGCCGACATCGATGACCGCCAGCATGTTCACCAGGCCTATAAGCGTACCCACCATACCGAAGGCCGGCGCATAGAGAGCCATGGTCCTGAACATCTGCGCCTCGGCTCGCTCGCGAGCCTTCATGCGCACCATGCGCCATCGCATCAGGTCCAGCACCTCCTGTTCGGAGGTATTGTCGATTACCAGTTCGACGCCCGTTCGCAGGAAAGGGTTACGCATCTCTTTCAGAGCAACTTCTACCTTGCGGGGATTTCCAGAAAACCACAGGCGAGCCAGTTGCACCAGCGCTTCAATGTCTTGCTCGTTACGCCGACCACCGCCTTGAAACACTCGAACTGCGAGGCGCACGACGCGCAGCACCTCCCTGACGGGGTAGCTGATAAAGATAGCCCCAAGGGTGCCGAACAGGACAATGGCCAACCCCATCAGGTTGATCAAGGTGACAGGACTGTCGGCACTCAATAACAACAGGCTGCCGAGCAGCAAGGCTGTTGCCAGAACGCCTAGCCAGGCTGAGGAGTTCATGCCTGCTCCGATGTTGACGAAAGAGTCGGTCAGCCTAACTGAGAAACCACCTGGTTAAAGGAGGAATAAGCCACTGCTGAGGCCACCAACTCAGCGGGTCGCGCTCCCCTTGGGTAGGCTGTTCAGCCAATCCCTGAGCCCGCTGTCTTCCAGGGCATAGGCCCCGCGCCCGGACTTCCAGACCAGCCCCTTGGCGCGCAGCGCATCGAGCCCGGCCTGGATCGCCTGGGGGCGCACTCGACCGTCACCGCCATGGGCCTTCAGACGCCCGGCGATCCGGCTGCTCGCTTCCTCGCCGAAAAGCGCCTGGGGCACCGGGCCGCTGGCGTGGGATGCCAGCACGTCGAGCAGGGCCTTCTGGATCGGCGTCAGGGAGGAGTAGAGCCCTTCATGCTCTGCCCACAGTCCGGCCTCCACCTCTGCCGCGCCCTGCGCGAGCAGCCTGCCCAGATCAGGCGCCGCGCCCAGCTCCAGGGCGACCTGCTTGACGACCGAGGTGAGCAGCTCGGGGCGGTGGCCGACACGGGTGAAGGCCTGCTGCATGTCCCCGACATCGAAGGTGTTGCCCGGCGCCAGCTTGGCGTTCATGTCTTCCGTATAGGCCGCCACGAAATCATCCCCCAGCAGCGGGAAGGGTGTGACCTGATTGCCGAAGAAGGGCTGGTCGCGGTTAAGGACCAGGGTGGCGAGCTTGTCGCGGCTGGAGCCGGTGAAGATGAGCCGGAGCCCGTCGCTTTCCGGGCCCAGGTTCATCGCGTCTCGCGCGGCCTTGAGGGCAAACATGCTGTTCATGCCATGTTCGGTGTTCAGCGCATGCTGGGCTTCGTCCACGATCAGCAGTACCGGCTTGCCCACGGCCTGGTGCAGCGCCTGCAGGAGCTGCGTCAGGGTGGCGCCCTCGGGGCGCGGCTCGTCATGGAGCCGCCAGCGCAGGGTCTGCTTGAGCCACACCTCCTCGATGCCAGCCGACTTCAGCCAGCGCTTCACCCGCGGCTCGTGGCGGCGCAGGGCGTCCACGATGGCGCCATCGATCAGGCGGCCGGGGTCGGCATTACGATCCGTCCAGAGGTCCACGTAGACCACCTCCCAGCCGCGCTCCGTGGCGGCTGGCGCCAGGTCGTTGCGCAGGAAGGTGCTCTTGCCGGTTCGCCTCGGCGCGGCCAGGAAGAGGCCGGCGCTGTAGTCGATCAGCCCGCTGCCATCCAGACCGTCGAGGATGCTCTGGGCCAGCTGTGGCCGATGAAACAGGAAGCGCTGGATCATCGAATTACCCTCTTTTATATTTCGTTATGGATAATTATAGCATCTTATATAATTTATGGGATTTCAGCGTGTTGGTCGCTTCATCTTTCACTGAGGCCATCAGCTCACCGGTCCAGTCGCCTCTCAGGTATCCAGATCCCGGAGCAGGCGCTCGATGACCTGCTCCTCGTGCAGTGCCAATCCCCTCGCCTCCAGGGCATCACGCAGCCCAGGGTCCCAGCGTGCCTCCAGCGGGCGCCCCTCCAGCCGCTTGCCGGGCAGGTGCGCATGGGTGGTGAGATCATCGGCGCTCATCTGCCAGGGGTGCATGGCGAAGCGACCCATCAGCGCATTGGCGATACTGACCCCCGCCCAATCGAAATCGCCGTGATAGTGAAGCACAGCACCGGCGGCCTCCAGCTGCTCCAGCAGGGTCAGCACGGCGGCGCCGGGCCGCCCCCAGGTGGTGACCACGGGAGCGCTTGTTGCCCCCAAGCGCTCGGCGGCTTCAGCCAGCACGGCGGGGTTTTCGCAGACGAACACCGCGCGCCCGGCGCAGTCCCAGTTCGGCGGGTGACGCAGCAGCTGGCGCAGGGTCAACCAGGTTGGCTCCGCCTGATCGCGGTAACCGGATAGGGCGTCATCCAACGCTTGCCCAGCGTGGACGGGCAGCCGGAAGGTGAGTACCGCACTGGTGATATCGCCTCCCATCAGCACCCCGGCATGTGCCCAGATCGAGCGCTCGTCGGGGTCGGCCAAGGCAACACCGCCCCGCCAATGGCGCGCCAGGGCACGCCGCACCAGGGCGGCCACCGGCTTGCCGGCATCCAGGCCATGGGCATCACCCAGGCACTCGCCTGCCAGGGCGCTCAGGGTCATGCCCTGAACCGGTAGATACTCCAGCACGTCCATCGCCTGGTCGAGAAGGGTCCGACCCTGACGTTCGCTGCCTCTCGCCAGGCGCTTTAACAACCCGCTGGTCTGCAACGCCTCGAGCCAAGCCCTTAGGTCGATGGCTTCTGCCCGGAGGCGGTAGTCCTCTATGAGTGCTGTCCAGCGCCGCCTCTCCTCCTCGCGCTCGGCTCGCCCATCGACCAACGGACCGTCCAGGGTCTCAAGGGCCGTGCGCAGATCATCGGCCACCCCGGCACGGGCCAGCGCCCGAGACATGGCCTCCAGATCCACACTCAAGGACTTGCCCTGCCGAGAGGGGCGTCCTATCAGGCCCTCCACGGCGGCGCGTTCGGCCTCGCTCGCGGAACTGAGCGACAGGCGGCTACCCCCGTCGCGCAGCAGCTTGCGCGCCAGCTTCCGGCGCAGTGAGGCAAGTTCGAGACCGCCCAGCAGACGCTCCAGACGGGGGATATCCACCCTGGCCGACATCAAAAAAGGCTATCCATTCCGCCGGACTCCCCGCCCTCGACCGCTTCGGCTACCGGTTCTCGAACCTGGCTGACCGGCGTCTCGTCACGCACACGGCGGCGGCCATCCCAGCGCCAGCGGGTTACGTGTACCGCCTCCACGCCCTCGCGACGAACCAGTTGAGCGATGGCCAGGCCGGGAACATCCGGATAGCAGCCCCACTCTCGCTCCGAGGTCATGATGGCATCCAGATCGAACTGGGCTAGCAGCCCCATGCTCTTGGCTCGCGCATCGTCGTCGATGCCGGCAAACACCTCGTCGAGCATCACCAGACGCGGCGCTTGCGAATGCGCGCTGCTGTAATGGCTGGCCGCGGCCGCGAATAACGGCAACGTGATTACCAGGGCGCGCTCACCGCCCGAGGCCGGACCATAAGCCGGGCGCCACTGCCCGTTCTGGTGACGATCGACCACGAAGCGGTGCCAGAAGCGGTAGTCCAGGGCACGCTCGAGGATCTCCTGTAGGGCGCCGCCTTCATCGCTTGCGCGGGCCTCCTCGATTCGCTGGCGCAGAAAATCACCTACCACTTGCCGATCCTCGGGAGACCAGGCGTCAAGCACCTGACGGCGCAGCCGCTGGCAGACATCGGCGAGTCCCGCCGGGGCCGTGAGACCGCCGGCGCTCTGGCCTTCGGCGAGCGGCTGCCAGCGGATGCGCAGGCGCATGCCGGTACTGGTGGGCCGGCTCTCAAGTTCACGGTTCATATTCGACACATCCCGCTCCGTCGCGGTGATGCCATCCTGAATATGACTTGCGACCTCGTCGATCAGGTAGTTTTCCAGAAGCTCTCGCTCCCGAGCGTTGAGCAGTGCCTGACGCTGGGCGATCTCGTCGCTGAGCTGACGCCCCAGGGCATCGGGGTCCTGACGACGGCCCTGGAAGACGATGCGCACCAGAAGAAGATCATCTCGCGCCTCGGCCAGGCAGTCGTGACCACCCCGGGACAGCACATCGGTGAGCCCCTTGATATGTTCATGCAGCCGGCCCTGGTGGGCATGCCAGCTATCATCGTCGGCGTTCAGGCGCGCGGTGGCCTGAGCGGCCGCGCGGGCCAGGCGCACGGCGGGATCCGGCGCCCAGGAGGTAGGCGGCTCGCTGTCGGCGAAGGCGTCAGGGGCCGCGACACGCAACAGTTCCTCCTCCACCAGGGCGCGGAAGGCATCGATGGCCTCGGCGCGACGCTCCTCCACCTCCGTCAGTCGCTGCTCACCGTTCTCCACTTTCTCCTCGAAACGCGCCACCTTGCCCAGCAGCTCGCGATGGCTCTGCTCGAGTTCGCGCTGCTCACGCGTGAGCCGTTCCCGCTCCAGGCGAATGGCGTCCAGCTGACGTTCAAGGTCTTGGACCTCGGCGCCCATGGTCTCGCGCAGGGTATCCCGGCGAACCTCGGCCTCGCTAGCCTGCTCAGCGGCCTCGGCGTGATCCCACTCGGCCTGTTGCAGGGACTCGGCGCAGGCCTCGGCTTCCTCGCGTCGCTCGATATGGTGGCGGCTGGCATCCTGGCTGGTTCGAGCCGTCTGCATCAGCTCAGCAATGGCCAGCCGATACTCGCCGAGGGCAGATTCCACCTGCGCCAAGGCATCCGGCTCGGCGGGCAGGCGAAGGTCCTCAGCCGCCTGGTAGAGTTCGCCGCGCCTTCCCTCCAGCGCATCCCGGGCGGCGTCCAAGGCTTGGCGGGCCTGTGCCAGGCGCTCGGCTTGAAGGTCCCTGGCACGGCGCGCCGCCGTCTCGTCCGCATGGGCGTCGCGCAATGCCAGCGCACTGGGCCGCCGCTTCCACTCCTGCTCGGCAACCTCGAGGCGGCGGACCAGCGTCTGGAGCTCGGCGTCAACCGCCGCGCGCCGCCGGGCCAGCTCGGCCAGTTCCTGTGCAATGGTTGCCAGGCGACGCTGGCGAGCGGATTCCCGGGCGGCATGACCGATATGCACTGCCGCCGGCTTGCCCCACTGCCCCTGCAGGGGTCCCAGTCCCCAACGGCCATCGTGACCGACCCAGGCGAAGGCATCCGAGGCCTGCGTCGAGATGCTGGCCAGCACCCGCTCCACCACGTCTCGCGCCACCGGCGGCTCCCCGGGCAGATCCGGATTGAGCAGGTCGGCAAGGCTCGCGGCCGGGGCCTTGTCGACGGGCACCAGTAGGGTATCCCAGCTACCGGCATCGAGGAGTTCACCGCCAGGCATCACCCAGGCGTCCAGCAGCCCGGAAGCCTCCAGGGCGGCCTCCAGGCCGGCACGCTTCTCA
Organism: uncultured Halomonas sp.; assembly: GCA_964456005.1. Classification (GTDB taxonomy): domain Bacteria; phylum Pseudomonadota; class Gammaproteobacteria; order Pseudomonadales; family Halomonadaceae; genus Halomonas. Next base: position 4,832 of record CAYWBG010000070.1, on the reverse strand, counting down.
TCGGGCAGATCCGCCTTGAAGTCCACCAGCTGCCAGAGCGGTGCCCCCGGCCTCCCCTCACGCAGCGACTCGTCACGGGTGTAGGGAACGGGTGGCGCCGACGCGCCGCCCGCCTCCAGCCGGGTGCGCTCCTCATTCAGCGCATCGCTTGCCGCATCGATCTCATTGCGCGACTGCTGCAGGGTCAGGCGTTCCCGGCCCAGGCGTTCGCGTAGGACATCCCGCGCCCGGGAAAGCCCCGCCTCGGCAGGATCCTCATCACCCAGATGGCCACACCAGGCCTCGAGCTCGGCAAGCAGCGCCTCGGGATCCTCCGGGGTCAGTTCGTCGAGCTGCTCGAAATGACTCCGCCACTCCGCCTGCAAGCCATCCGCCGCTTCGACTCGCGCCTCGCCGGTTTCCTGCAGATCATCATCACGGTTGGCCAAGGTTTCCTCTTCGCGGCGTGCCTCATGCTCGGCCTGCTGGAAGCTCCGTTGGGCCTGCTCGACCTCCTTGAGTCGCCCTTTCAGGTGCGTCACCCCTTCCAGACGACGCCGATGGTGTTCACGCAGCGCTTGCTGCAGGGCCTCGAGGTCGACCGGCGCCTCCTGCACCGAGGCCAGGCAGCCGACTCGCTGACCATGCTCCTGGGCCACGCCTGCCGCCTCGGCGACACCGGCGGTCGTTTCCAGGCGCTGGTGCAGGACTTGGTCAGCATGGCGATCAGCCTGTTCGGCCTCCTGCAGCCGCGAGGCAGCGCGTTGGTCATCGCGCTGAGAGCGCGTCAGCAGAGTGGCCAACTGCTCGGCATGCCTGATGCGCTGACGCGCCTGCTCGTCGGCCATCCGCAGCGCTTCGGCAGAGCGCATAGCATCGCTGGCCTCCAGGGTATGCTGTCGCGCGGTCAGACTCCGCTGCCGGCCCTCCTGCTCCTCGCGGGCCTGCATGGCGGCCTCGCCTTCGGCCCGGGCCGACTCGAGCTCCTGCCGATCCTGATTGAGTTGCGAACGGCTGCGCTCATACTCGGCGTTGGTACGGGTCAGGCCATCGGCGCGGCGGCGCACGGCGATGCCGGCATAGTGTCGGTAGTGGCCGAGAAAGGCCTCCACCGCGCGGAAGGTCTCCTCCAGGCCCTGGATCTCCTCGCGATAGGCATCCAGGCTGCGATACGCCTCGGCTACCTCACTGATCAAGCCGCGACCCAGTGGCGGCAAGGCGTCACTCAGCGCCTGGGACAGGCGATTGGGATCGGGTTTCTTGGCCAGCTGTGGCTGACGCAGCTGCAGCAGTAGGTCGAGCAGCGCCCCATAGCGCTGCTCGCCAAGATGAAAAAGTCGCTCATCAATGGCGCGCCGATAGTCGACGGAACGGTCATACAGCTGCCCTTCGTTGCCCAGCGCCTGGATCAGCCGGTCACGGCCGAGGCTTCGGCCCTGTTCGACGAGGAAGAGGTCACGACCCACACGTTGCGGTGTAGTGAAGAACCAGGAGCGCACCGGGCGCCCTGCCACCGCTTTGAGGCCACAGCCGATGGTGTAGGTCTCGGGGCCCGACTCTCCCTGCCGGCCGAACTCCAGCCAGGTGTAGCCCAGGCGCTCCTGGTACTCGCCCACCAGCAGGTTCCACTCCATGCGCTTGGCGGTGTCACCATCGGGCTCCACCCGGGAAGGCGTCAGTTGACCATCGAGCAGAAATGGCAGGGTCAGCGCCATCACCTTGGACTTGCCGGTGCCGTTGTTGCCACGCAGCAGCAAGCGGCCGTCATGGAAGTGAAAGGTCTCCTCGTCGTAGTAGAAGATCTCCACTAGGCCGCAACGCAGGGGCTTCCAGCGCTGACTGCGCGGTTCGGGGAGTTCACTCATCGCTCGGGTCATCCGCCAGGTCAGGTTGTCGTGAAGAAAGCGCGGCAGCGCCGTCAGGCGTGGTCGCTGGCTGAACGCGGAAGCGTCCCAGCGCGGGCAGCGGTATGACACCTTCTCCGCGGCGTGCCACCAGGCGCAGTGCCGCCAGTCGCGACAGGGTTAGGCGGCACAGCCCATGGGCCGCCCCCGGCTCGCAAGCCGACTTGCGCCAATAGCGGCGGTATTCCTGCTGCCATTCCTGAATCCAGGTCTCTGCCTCGTCGAGGCTCACGCCCTCAGGCACCGTCGAGGCCAGGCGCTCGGCCATGAGTAGCGCGAGATGCCCCTCGGTGCCTTCGGCGGGGATCTTTTCGTCGGTCAATTCACCGTCGGGATCCGCCAGTGCGATGCCTTCGGCGCGGACTTCGGGCACCAGGCCGGTGGCCTGCTGAAGCCTGCGCAGCATGGCGCCACGCTGGTTGGTGAGGTAGGCGGCCTCATCCTCGTCCAGATCGCTCCAGTAGACCACTGGATCATCCAGCAGACGGCGCGCCAGGCGATGACGCAACTCGCGGTTACGCCCTTCCGGGGTATCGGGCACGAAGGTGTCGGTCAGCGCCTGCAGGCGGGCGTCCAGATTCAGTGACTCATCGGCACCATTCAGGGCCACCAGCGACGGCCCCCTTGTGGTGACCAGCAGCACCGACAGCACGCGGCGGTCGACGTCATAGAGCACGTCACCCTCCACGCCCCGTTTGAGAAACTGTTCTTCATCGCCGGCCACCCGAAGCAGCACCCCCAACTCGAGCAGCAGCCGGACGACCACCACCAGATCGCGTCGCGCCTCCTGATGGTCCAGGGTAAACGACAGGCCTCGCTCCGCCAGCGCCGGATCGACCACCGCCTGTCCCAATCCTTCGCCCAACCGTCCCAGGGTCACCTGGGCATCCCCCCGTTCGAGGTCTGCCAGCAGCAGGCAGAACAGCGCATAGCGGCGGCGACTGAAGGTCTTGCGCTGGGTGCCACGACCAACATGGGCCGGGCGGGTGGCATCTAAGAGATCACCGGGACGCTTGTGCAGGCGTACGAAGTCGCGCTCGCTCTGCAGATGCCAGCCAGTCTCGCGCGCCAGCCAGTCTCGCAGGAAGACGGCATGACGGCGAATCAGCGGAAAGGCCGTCTCCTCGGCACGCACCAGAGGCCTGGCCAGCAGGGCGCGCAGGGCACGGCGCTGCTCGTCCACGCGCTGTCGCGACAGGGCATCGCTCAGCTCATCCATGCACTCTCCTCCAGTGAGCTCTCTTCCAGGTCGAGGATCTCGAGGCGATAGTCGCGACCGGTCAGGGCGCCGGCATCGGTGCGGATGGTAGCAGAGGTCTCCGGTCCCAGCGGGCTGAGGGTGATGCGCAGGCTGCCATCCGCGGTGGTCGTGGTGACCGGCGCATTATCGCCCTGGCTGGCCGCGAGGGCATCCCCCAGCAGATTGAGCAACAGCCGGAAGGCACCATCCTCCAGCTCGCCCAGCTCGGACAGTCGCTCGGCACGGCGCTCCACCAGTTGACGGCGCGCCGAGCGTGCCGCATTGGCCTCCTCGGCCAGCTGCCGAGCCAGCAGTTCCCGCTCCCGGGTGCGACTGCGCAGCTTGGGGGGAGCCCCCGGCTTCTGAAAGCTGCCGGTGGCACGCAGACGGGCCTGGACCTGCATGCCGGGCGCCGCGGCCCAGGGCGTATTAGCCGGCATGGGCTCCTCTTCCCAGCGCTCGCTGGTCTCGGCATCGATCACCAGATGACGCGCCGGCGTCAATCCGAAGGCGGCGCGCCACAAGCGATGGGCCTGGCCGTCACTGTCACACTCCAGAAACCAACGGGCCAGGATACGAAAATCGGCGGAACGGTCGCTGCGTGCCATGCGCCGTTCATTGAGGCGGCCGACCATCTCCAGCAGCTGGGTGACGGCCCGACGTGCGCTACTGCGCAACAGCCTGGCCTGGGCCTGGCGCCCCGGCTGGTCGAGGAACCAGGCACGCAGTCCCTCCCAGTGGCCATGCCACCGCCGCCAGGCCTCGGCAAAGGCGCGGGCACGCTCGTCGGCGTCGTCCGGTGATTCGCCGGGAGCCAGGTCGGCCAGTTCGCGCTCGGCCGCCTGGCGCAGCAGCCGTGCTACCGGCGCCTCGCGATCGGCGTCGTCACCGTCCAGGGCACGGATCAATTCGGCGATCTCGCCGGACGCGGTGGTCAGATCACCCAGGAAACGTTCGATATAGCCAATCACCCGCTCCTTGTAGATAAGGAAGGCGTCGGCGTCGCTGCCTTGCCCTTCGAGGGTGCGGTTCAGCCCGGTCATGAAGGCGCGAGCGTTCTCCGCCAGGTCGGAGAAGACGCTGGTCAGGTCGCGCAGCAGCAACTGGCTGTCGGTGGCGGACGGGGCGTCGCTCTGAGCCAACGCCAGCAGTGCCCGCAAACGAGTGCGAATATCCTCGAGGGCCACGCTCTGCAGGGCACCACGCCGCCCCAACTCCTGGTCATAGGTGGCCAGGGCCGCCTCCACCGCTTCGCCCTGGCGGGTGATCTGGTAGACGTAGAGCGCACGGTAGTAGTCCTCGACGCTAGTGACCCGGGCGTTATCGCGCTCGGCGTCCAGGTTGCCCCAGGTGACCAGTTGGGTCAGCGCCGCCTGAATCGTTGCCAGCTCAGGCTCGCCGATCTGGCGCTGGACATCCTCCGGACGCAGGTGCACCAGAAAGTGCGACTTGGCCTCGACGAAGGCGCCCATGACCCTACGGTAGAGATCGGCCTTCTCGGCGGTGACATAGCTGAAGGGGGTGTAGTCCAAGATCGCTCCGCGTTACTTGCTTGGCGTCAGGGCCTGCTCGAGCAGGCGTCTCTTGCGGGGCAGCAGACTAACCTCGAGCCCCAATGGCCGGAAGACACGGTCCATCACCTCGAGTGTAGCGTTGCCCTTATCGCCTTCCAGATCGGAAAGTGTGCGACGGCTGATGCCGACCAGCTC
>CAYWBG010000069.1:0-11952 GCA_964456005.1 uncultured Halomonas sp. | reverse complement strand
TGGTGGAGACCGTGGAGCCCTCGATCAGCGGCAGCAGGTCGCGCTGCACGCCCTCGCGGGAGACCTCGCCGCCGCTTGACTGGCCGCTGCCCTTGGCCACCTTGTCGAGCTCATCGAGGAAGACGATGCCGTTCTGCTCCACCGCTTCGATGGCGCGGGCCTTGATCTCCTCTTCGTTGACCAGCTTGCTGGCCTCCTCGTCGCGCAGGAGGGCGAAGGCGTCCTTGACCGCCACCCGACGTGTCTCGGACTTCTGCTTGCCCATGCCGGAGAACAGGCTCTGCAGTTGATTGGTCATCTCTTCCATGCCCGGCGGGGTCATGATGTCGATGTTGGGGCCCTGCTGAGAGATCTCGATGTCGATCTCCTTGTCATCCAGCTGGCCCTCCCGGAGTTTCTTTCGAAAGACCTGGCGGGTCGAGCTGTCCTGGCGGGGTTCGTCCTCCTGGCCGCGGGGCGGGGGCAACAAGGCGTCGAGAATGCGATCCTCGGCGGCGTCCTCGGCGCGGTGGCCGACCTCCTCCTTGGCCTGTTCGCGCACCAGCTTGATGGCCGACTCGGTGAGGTCGCGAATGATCGAATCGACGTCGCGACCCACGTAGCCCACCTCGGTGAACTTGGTGGCCTCGACCTTGATGAAGGGCGCTCGGGCCAGCTTGGCCAGGCGCCGGGCAATCTCGGTCTTGCCCACCCCGGTGGGGCCGATCATCAGGATGTTCTTGGGCGTCACTTCGTGGCGCAGCTCGGCGTCGAGCTGCATGCGCCGCCAGCGGTTGCGAAGGGCGACGGCCACGGCGCGCTTGGCGTCCTGCTGGCCGATGATGAACTGGTCCAGGGCGTGGACGATCTCGCGGGGGGTCATCTGGGTCATGGGGGCGGCCTTCAGAGCTCTTCGAGGGTGACGTTGTGATTGGTGAACACGCAGATGTCACCGGCGATGGCGAGCGACTTCTCGGTGATCTCGCGGGCCTGGAGATCGGTGTTTTCCAACAGGGCGCGGGCGGCGGCCAGGGCGAAATTGCCGCCGGAGCCGATGGCGATGATGCCGCGTTCGGGCTCCACGACATCGCCGTTGCCGGTGATGATCAGCGACGCATCCTTGTTGGCCACGGCCAACAGCGCCTCCAGGCGGCGCAGGGCACGGTCGGTGCGCCAGTCCTTGGCTAGCTCCACGGCGGCCTTGACCAGGTTGCCCTGATACTTCTCCAATTGAGCCTCGAAGCGCTCGAAGAGGGTGAAGGCGTCGGCGGTGCCACCGGCGAAGCCGGCCAGCACTTCGCCGCGGTAGAGGCGGCGCACCTTGCTGGCATTGCCCTTCATCACGGTGTTGCCCAGAGACACCTGGCCATCGCCGGCCAGCGCCACCTGGTCACCGCGGCGCACGGAAACGATCGTGGTCATGGAGGAAGACTCCTTGAGGGAGGCACGGCTCCCGATAACTTTCGGCACCCGGGGTCGACCCGGGTGCCGCGAATGGGCGTCCATGGGAGGTGCGGGCGGACCGCCGCGAATTCAAGCGCGGCTGGCCGCGGGTTCTCAGTTGTTGAGACGGATCAGTAGCGGCTCGATGCCCTGGGTGACCATCAGGTCCTGGGCGCGATCCAGTTCGCGATTGTCCTCGTAGGGGCCGACCTGGACGCGATGCCAGGTCTCGCCGCCCGAGGCCTGGACCTCGCTGACCTGGGCCAGTAAACCGAAGTCGCGCAGGCGGCTGCGCAACTGCTGGGCATCCCCCGGTTCGCGGAAGGAGGCGGCCTGGAGCATATAGCGGTGGCTATTGCCGGTGAGGGGCTCGGCGGCTGCCGGTGTCGGCTCGCTGGGTTCTGTGGCCTGGTTGGCGGCGATCACCCGAGCGATGGGGTCATCGGCGACCTCGGCATCGGGCGCTGTGTCGCTCACCTCCTCAAGGGGGGCCGGCGGGCGCGCCGTGGACGCCGGCATCTCGCCACTCGGTGCAATGACTTCGGACTCCGGCAGCAGGGTGTAGAACTCGAAGGTGGGCATGCGCGGCTCGCTGGGCTCGGGTGCGGGCTCCGGCTCCGGTGGGGCGCTGCGCGGCAGCACTGTGGCCAGCGGTGAGTCTTCCACCTGCCAGGGCGCCACGCCGAGCTGGTGCTGGGAGAGCAGGAAGCCGGCCACCATCCCTGCCAGGCCCCATATCCAGCCCGGCAGACGCCATTCACGGCGCGTTTTTCGGGAGGGTTGGCGACGGCTGCTGGTGGCGCCGCGCTTCTTGGGTGGTGGCTTGCGGGTCGCCATGGCTCACATCTCCTCGGGGGCGCTGACTCCCATTACGTCCAGTCCGTTGCGCAGCACTTGGCGAGTGGCCAGGCCCAGCGCCAGGCGGGCGTTGCGCAGGGAGTCGTCCTCGACCATCACCTTCACTGCGTTGTAGCAGGTATGGAAGTCGGCGGCCAGGTCGAGCAGGTACTGGGCGATCTGCTGGGGCTCACGGGCGGCGGCAGCGTGGCTCACCACTTCTTGATAACGGGCCAGGCGGTTCATCAGCGCCTTCTCCTGGTCCTCCTCAAGCCGACCCAGGTTGGCCATGGCCAGGGCGTGATCGAAGGCCTGGCCGTCGGCCTCGGCGCGGCGCATCATGCTGCACACTCGGGCGTGGGCATACTGCACATAGTAGACCGGGTTGTCGTTGGACTGGGAGCGGGCCAGGTCGATGTCGAAGGTAAGCTGGGAGTCCGCGCGGCGGGCGGCGAGAAAGAAGCGAGTGGCGTCGCGGCCGACCTCGTCGATCAGGTCGCGCACCGTGACGTAGCTGCCGGCGCGCTTGGAGAGCTTCACCTCGACGCCGGAGCGGGTCACCATCACCATCTGGTGTAGCACGTAGTCGGGCCACCCCGAGGGAATGCCCGCCTCCAGGGCCTGCAGCCCGGCGCGCACCCGGGTCACCGTGGAGTGGTGGTCGGCGCCCTGTTCGTTGATCACGGTGGTGAAGCCGCGCTGCCATTTGTCGAGGTGGTAGGCCACGTCCGGCAGGAAATAGGTGTACTGCCCGTCGGACTTGCGCATCACCCGGTCCTTGTCGTCACCGAAATCGGTGGTGCGCAGCCACACGGCCCCGTCCTGCTCATAGGTGTGGCCCTTCTCGATCAGCCGCTCGACGGTGGCCTCGACCTTGCCGTCCTGGTAGAGCGAGGACTCAAGGAAGTAGACGTCGAAGTGCACGCCGAAGGCCTTGAGGTCCAGGTCCTGCTCCCGGCGCAGGTAGGCCACGGCAAATGCCTGAATGGCGTCCAGGTCATCCGGGTCGCCCTTGGCGGTGACGTGGCGGTCGTCGGCGTGGACGGTTTCGCCGGCAATATAGCTGTTGGCGACGTCGATGATATAGCCACCGCGATAGCCGTCAGCGGGCCACCCCGCTTCTCCGGGATCGACTCCCTTGACCCGGGCCTGCACCGAGAGGGCCAGGTTGCTGATCTGAGCGCCGGCGTCGTTGTAGTAGAACTCGCGGGTGACGTCATATCCGGTGGCCTCGAGTAGCCGACAGATGCAGTCGCCGATGGCCGCGCCCCGTCCGTGGCCCACGTGGAGCGGTCCGGTGGGATTGGCGGAGACGAACTCCACCTGCACCTTGGCTCCCTGGCCGTCGAGGCTGCGCCCGAAGGCATCTCCGGCGTCGAGTACCTGGCGCACTACCTCGGCAGCCGCATCGGTGGCGGCGAAGAAGTTGACGAAGCCGGGGCCCGCAATCTCCACCTGGCTGACGGCGTCGCTTACCGGCAGGGCGCCGACCAGGGCCTCGGCCAGTTCGCGAGGCTTCCTGCCGGCGGGCTTGGCCAGCATCAGTGCCAGGTTGGTGGCGTAGTCACCATGGGCCTTGTCCTTGGTCGGTTCGACCTTGATGGGCGGGGCGAGGTCGGCGGGCAGCACGCCCTGTTGCTTGAGGCTGTCGAGGGCGTCCTCGAGTAGCGCAACGATGGTCTCTTTCATGGAGCGTCGGTTGTCCTGTGGCGCTGGGCTGGGCGAAAAAAGACTCTGCGCAGACTGGCGTGAAATTTCCCAGTAGGAGCTCGGGTTTCCCGAGCGAATGGCGCCAAAGGCGCCTCAGCGTTCACGCCAAAGTGCGAAGAACCAGAAAGGAGTCTTTAACGGGCGCGATCACCCATTATCGGCAATTGTGGTGTGGCTTTAAAGCCCAACCGGGCTGCGCCCGGAGCTGGAAGCTATCAGCTTTAAGCCGTAAGAAACACCCGTGGCCTACGTCGAGGCAAAAGGCAGCATCTCGGCTTGTGGCTAAGAGAGCGTCTGGGGATCGATATCCAGCGACCAGCGCGTGCGGCGCGCCTCGGGGCTCGCTTCCAGCCAGGCGGTAAGCCAAGCGCCGGCCTCGTGCAGTTGGCTGCGTTTCTCGGCGCCGAGCATTACCTGCAGGTGATAGCGTCCCTGGCGGCGCTCCATGGGAGCCGGCACCGGGCCCAGGCAGTCCACCGCCAGTTCCCGCTCGGACAGCCATCCGCGCAGGGCGGCGGCGACACGCCGGCCGAGCTCGGTGGCGGCCTCCATCTTAGCGCTCTCCAGGCGCAGCAGGGCCAGGAAGCGAAAAGGTGGCAGGGCGGCGGCGCGGCGTTCCTCTAGTAGCCGCTCGGCCAGGGAGGCGTAGCCTCGTTCGGCCAGCAGGCGCAGGTGGGGGTCGTCCGGGTGCAGGGTCTGCACCAGCACTCTACCGGGGTGGGCGGCGCGTCCGGCGCGCCCGGCCACCTGCACCAGCAGCTGGGCGCTTTGCTCCAGAGCACGGAAATCGCTGGCGTAGAGGCCGGCGTCGGCGTTGACCACCACCACCAAGGTGACATGGGGTAGGTGGTGCCCCTTGGCCAGCATCTGGGTGCCCACGAGCAGGCAGGGCTCGCCACGGCGGACGTCGGTCAGCACCCGCTCGAAGGCATCGCGGCGCCGCGTGCTGTCGCGGTCAATGCGGTGGACCGGCACCTTCGGAAAGCGCTCTGCCAGGGTCTCCTCGGTGCGTTCGGTGCCGCTGCCCAGTGGACGAAGGTCGATGCTGCCGCACTCCGGACAGCTCTCCGGCAGGGCGCGGCGCCGGTCGCAGTGATGGCAGGCCAGCAGCGGTGGCTGGCGGTGCAGGGTCATGCGGGCGTCGCAGTTGTCGCATTCGGCCAGCCAGCCGCAGGCGTGGCAGGCCAGGCTGGGGGCAAATCCACGGCGGTTGATGAATACCAGTACCTGGTGGCCGGCGCCCAGGGTTTCGCCGATGGCCTCGATTACCGGGGGAGCCAGCCCGCCCTGGCGGGGGCGGCCGCGCAGATCGACCAGCTCCAGACGGGCTGGGGCGTGACGGCTGGCGCGGCGGGTGAGCGGCAGGTGACGCCAGTCGCCGCTGCGGGCGCGGGAGAGACTCTCCAGGGAGGGGGTGGCGCTGCCCAGTACCACCGGGATGGCGTGGTGATGAGCGCGTGCCACGGCCAGGTCTCGTGCGTGGTAGCGCAGTCCGTCCTGCTGCTTGTAGGAGCCGTCGTGCTCCTCGTCGACGATGATGGCGCCGGGGTACGCCAGTGGCGTGAAGATCGCCGAGCGGGTACCGATGACGATGGGGGCTCGGCCGCTGGCGGCGGCTTCCCAGGCGTCTAGCCGCTCGTGATCGGTGAGCCCGGAGTGCAGGGCCACCACCGGCACCCGGAAGCGGTGACGGAAGCGCGCCAGGGTTTGGGGGGTCAGGCCGATCTCCGGAACCAGTACCAGGGCCTGGCGGCCGCGCCCCACTACCGCCTCGATCAGCTGCAGGTAGACCTCGGTCTTGCCGCTGCCGGTAACCCCCTCCAGCAGGCAGGGGTGGTAGGCGTCCAGCCGCTCGTGCAGGGCTGCCAGCGCCGCGGCTTGCTCGCGATTGAGTGGCAACACCGGTTCGGCGAGCAGGTGGTCGGCGTCGGGCAGGGGAGGGGCGGTGAGTGGTACGTTGTGGGCCTCGATCAACCCCTTGTCGGCCAGGGCCCTGAGCTGTTCGCGGGAAAACGACTGGGCCAGGATCGCCTGGCTGGCCAGGCCATGGGGGTGCTGGGCGAGCATGGCCAGCAGCTCGGCCTGGCGCGGTGCCCGGGACAGGGCATCCGTGGGAGTGTCGTGACCCGCGGCGGTGAGCTGCCAGCGCTCGCGGGTGCGTGCTTCAAGGGCGCGACCCTGGCGCAGTAGCACCGGCATGGCCTGGTGCAGGGTGTCGCCCAGGGAGTGCTGGTAGTAACGGGCGGTGAAGCGACACAGCCACAGCCAGTCAGCGGAAAGCGGACTACTGTCGAGGCAGTCGCTGATCGGCTTGAGCTCGGCCAGGGGTAGCTCGCTGCTCTCGCGGCACTCCATGATGACCCCGACGACCAGGCGTCGGCCGAAGGGCACGCGCACGCGCAGGCCGGGCTGCCAGCCGCCTGCCGGTGCCTCCCGGCAGGGCCGGTAGTCGAACAGGCGGCGCAGCGGAGAGGGGATGGCGATGCCGAGCACGCTTGGCTCTCGCGGTGTGGGTGTGGGCAATTGGCCTCCGGCGTACGCTCTGCTAGAATGCTGCGCCTCCCTGCCGTGCCGGGCATGGCCAGGGCGGCAAACCGGTTCGCATGTTACGGTTCTCAGTCAACCGATAGATAACCCGTATGCGGTGCCTGGCAAACGATCAGGTGGCGGCATACAGCTCAATGAGGCTCAAGATGAAACAAGGTATCCACCCGGAATACAAGACGGTCAGCGCGACCTGTTCCTGTGGCGCCACCTTCGAGGTCGGCTCCACCTCTGGCCATGATTTTTCCCTGGACGTCTGCTCCCAGTGCCACCCCTTCTATACCGGCAAGCAGAAGCAGGCGACCACCGGCGGCCGTGTCGAGCGCTTCAACAAGCGCTTTGGCGCCGCCGTGAAGCGGGGCTGATCGCCGCCTGCTCCGCGACGCTCGTGACCGTCTTGAAGACCCGCCCAACGTGGCGGGTTTTCTATTTTGGGGGAGTGATCAGCGACGCTCGCGGCCGACCCCTCAGGCATGATTTGCAATAAACATCGATGAACGTCATCAAACGAGCGTGTAAAAGGCGGCAACGTGTCGCCAGTTGAGGCATGGTCAATTTTTCTATATGCTGACGGGTCTTCTTTACCCTGACCCGGAATCTCAGCATGACAGATGCACGACAGGCCGCACTGGACTATCACGCCAAACCCATTCCCGGAAAGTTGTCGGTGGAACTCACCAAGCCCACTGCCACCGCCCGTGATCTCTCCCTGGCCTATAGCCCGGGGGTAGCGGAGCCGTGCAGGGAGATCGCGCGGGACCCGGAGAACGCCTACCGCTACACCGGCAAGGGAAATCTGGTCGCTGTGATCTCCGACGGCAGTGCCATCCTGGGCCTGGGCAATCTGGGGGCCCTCGCCAGCAAGCCGGTCATGGAGGGCAAAGGGGTGCTCTTCAAGCGCTTTGCCGGCATCAACTCCGTGGACATCGAAGTCAACGCCGAGAGTCCCCAGGCCTTCATCGACACTGTGGCGCGCATTGCCGATACCTGGGGAGGCATCAACCTCGAGGATATCAAGGCGCCGGAGTGCTTCGAGATCGAACAGGCGTTGATCGAGCAGTGCAGCATCCCGGTCTTTCATGATGACCAGCACGGCACCGCCATCGTCACGGCGGCGGGTATGCTCAATGCCCTTGAGATTGCCGGCAAGGCGCTGGAAGAGGCGCGCATCGTCTGCATGGGGGCCGGGGCAGCGGCTATCGCCTGCATGAAGCTGCTGGTAGCCTGCGGGGCCCGGGCCGAGAATATCCTGATGCTCGACCGCAAGGGGGTAATCCACGCCGGTCGTGAGGATCTCAACCAGTACAAGGCGATGTTTGCCCTGGAAACGGACCGGCGCACTCTGGACGATGCCATCGACGGCGCCGATGTCTTCGTGGGACTCTCGGGCCCGGGTCTGATGACGGCTGACCATATCCTCAAGATGGCCGACAACCCGGTGGTTTTCGCCTGTACCAACCCGGATCCCGAGATCCATCCCGACCTGGCCCGCGAGACGCGTCCTGACGTGATCATGGCCACCGGTCGCTCGGACTACCCGAACCAGGTCAACAACGTTCTCGGCTTTCCCTTCATCTTTCGTGGTGCCCTGGACGTGCGGGCGACTCGCATCAACGAGGAGATGAAGGTAGCCGCGGTCCATGCCCTCAAGGACCTGGCCCGCGAGCCGGTGCCCCAGGCGGTGCTCGAGGCCTACGAGATGGAGAGCATGAGTTTCGGCCGTGATTACATCATTCCCACCCCCGTGGATATCCGCCTGCTCGAGCGGGTGGCCTCCGCCGTGGCCCAGGCGGCGGTTGACTCCGGCGTGGCGCGCCGGCCCTATCCCTCCCATTACCCGTTGATGAGCGTGGAAGACGTCTACGGCGCCTGACGCCGAACCGGCGTGGCGACTCGCTGCAGGCAGCAGGTAATCAACAAGAAGGCCGGCCCAGTGGGCCGGCCTTCTTGTTGCCGCTCCGTCACGTGTCAGAAGATCGCCTCGTAGGACCCCGTCCCTTCCGAGCCGCTGCGCTGCTCCACGTCGCGTCCTACACGGCGTGACTGCACGCTGGGCAGGTGGTCGGGATGAAATATCTCGCTGATCCCTCCGCCCTGAGCGTCAGACAGGCGACGGCCTGTGTCGGGGTCGACTCGGGCAGTCACCAGGTCGGCCGGCGGATTGGGGCTGGCTTCCGGGCGGCCCTCCAGGGCGTCGCCCATGAAGTCGATCCAGATCGGCAGGGCGGCACTGGAGCCGTATTCGGCGGTAGTTGTGTTGTCATCCTTGCCTAGCCAGACGGTGGCGACCAGGTCGCTGTTGAAGCCGGCGAACCAGGTGTCGCGCTGATTGTTGGTGGTGCCGGTCTTGCCGACGATGTCGCCGCGGCCCAGCTCCAGGGCGGCGCGGCCGGTGCCGCTATCGATGACGTCACGCAGCATATCGCGGAGGATATAGACGGCAGTGGGGTCGGCGACCCGCGGTGCTATCGGGTAGCGGTGTCCGTCGATCTCCACCTCGGTCTGTCCGTCGGCGCAGTCGCGGCAGGCCACGGCGGGCATGGCCTCCTCGATCAGGGTATCGTCGTCACCGCGGGTAACCCGCTCGATGAACCAGGGGGCTACCTGGAAGCCGCCGTTGGCCAGCACCGCATAGGCATTGGTCATCTCCAGGGGGGTCAGGTCGGCGCTGCCCAGGGCCAGCGACAGGCCGCGGGGCAGTCGGCTCTCGGCGAAGCCGAATCCCTGCAGGAAATCGATGGTGGCATCCAGCCCCACCTGCTGGAGTACGCGGATCGTGACCAGGTTGCGTGAGCGGGCCAGGGCGACCCTGAGGCGGGTGGGGCCGAGGAAGTCGCCGCTGGCGTTGACCGGTCGCCATATCTCACTGCTGCCATCCTGCAGTACTACCGGGGCGTCGTTGACCACGCTGGCTGCGTTCATCAGGCCGCTGTCCAGTGCCGCCAGGTAGACGAAGGGCTTGAAGATCGAGCCGGACTGCCGCTGGGCCTGCACGGCGCGGTTGAACTTGCTGGCCTGGTAGCTGAATCCCCCCTGGAGGGCGAGGATGGCGCCGGTATCGGGGTGCATGACCACCAGCGACCCCTCGGCATCGGGGCGCTGGGACAGGCGCAGGCTGCCGTCCTCACGCTCGAGCACGCGGACCAGGTCGCCGTGCTCGGCGATGTCCGCGGCGGAGCCGGGCTCCGGCCCCCGGGCTCGCGCGCTGCGATAGGCACGCGCCCAATTTAGCCCGTCCCAGGCGATGGTGTGCAGCTCGCCGCCACGTGTCATGACGCGCATCTCGCGCCCTTCGCTATCCACCACGATGGCCGGCTGAAGTGGGCCGAAGCCCGGTGTGCGCTCCAGCACCTGCAGCCAGTTGCTGACGTCGCCGTCGATGCCCTCGACCTCGGTCTGGCTGCGCTCGGCGGCGCGACGCGCAGTCTCGAGGATCTCGGGAGACTCATCCAATTCCTCTTCCAGGCCGCGCCGTTCGGTGCGCTCCTGAGCCTCGACCAGGCTTGCCGGGATGTCGCGCTGCTCAGCCCCGCGCCAGCCGTGGCGCGTATCATAGGCGATTAGGCCGTCGGCCAGGGCGCGGCGGGCGTGGGGCTGGAGCTCGCTGTCCAGGGTGGTATGGATGCGATAGCCGCCGGTGTAGGCCGTGTCGCCGAAGCGTTCGATGGCGAACTGGCGGGCCATTTCCGCCACATAGTCGGCGTCCACCTCGGTCTGGGCAATATAGCGGCGTGCGGTGATCGGCGCCTGCACTGCCTCGTCGTAGGTAGTCGGGTCGATATGGCCCAGTTCGCGCATGCGGTAAAGGATCCAGTTGCGGCGAATCAGTGAGCGCTCCGGATTGGCCAGGGGGTTGAAGGCCGAGGGCGCCTTGGGCAGGCCAGCGATCATCGCCTTCTCGGCCAGGGTCAGTTCGGCCAGCGGACGGTTGTAATAGATCTCGGCGGCAGCAGCGATGCCGTAGGCGCGGTTGCCCAGAAAGATCTTATTGACGTAGAGCTCGAGGATTTCCTCCTTGCTGAGCATCTGCTCCATCTGCAAGGCCAGCAGGATCTCGCGGATCTTGCGGGTGAAGGTTCGGTCCAGGGTCAGCAGATAGTTGCGGGCTACCTGCATGGTGATAGTGGAGCCGCCGGTCTGGATCTCGCCGCCGCTGGCGGCCAGCTCGAGGCCGGCCCGCGCCAGGCCTCGGGGGTCGACGCCGCGGTGCTCGAAGAAGTTGGCATCTTCGGCGGCCAGCAGGGCCTGGATGAACTCTTCGGGGATTTCGTCGAACTCCACCGGCATGCGACGCTCATCGCCGAACTCGCCGATCAGCTTGCCGTCCCGGGTGTAGATGCGCAGAGGCGAGTGAAGCTGGAAGTCCTGTAGCTGGCGAACATCGGGCAGCCCAGGAGTGAAATAGAGGGCAGCGCCCACCACGCCCAGCGCCAACGCCGCCGTCAACGACACCAGCAGCCAGGCAAACGAAAATAACAAGATTCTAAAAAACTTCATGAAATCGCGGTATCCATGTAGAGAACTGGAGCGGTATGGGGGCGATGATGTAGCGTCGGGTTGCGCCGTCATTATAGGAATGCCGGTGGACGGTCACCAGCGTTGACTGTGCAGGTATCAGGTTAGCCGTGTGAGAGCCGGCAATATCATGTAACCTCTGTTTACAGGGTGGGAATCCTTCCCGTGGCTCATTTTCCTCAACCGAGGCACATGAGCATTATAACAAGCGGCAAGCCGCATAGATCATCAGGGGCATGACCGAGATGCGATTGAGGGCATCCAGCAAGGGACTGATCGGTGTCGATATTACCTCGGCCACCGTCAAGCTATTGGAGCTCAGGCGCGCGGGCGGCGGCTATCAGGTCGAGAGCTACGCGGTACGGCCACTGCGCGAGGGCGCCGTAGTCGAGCGGCGTATCCATGACATGGGCGAAGTTGTCGACGCAATCTCCCGAGCGGTCCAGCAAGCCAGGCCATATTCCAGGCGAGCCGTGGTGGCAGTTCCTGCCAGTGCGGCCATCACCAAGACGCTGACGCTTCCCGCCTCCCTCAGCGACGATGAGATAGAAACGCGCATCCAGCTCGACTCAGACAAGCATATTCCCTTTCCGTTCAGCGAGGTCGCCTTCGACTTTCAGCGGCTGGGCCTCAATGCCCGCTACGCCGACCAGCAGGATGTGCTGCTGGTCGCTTGCCGACAGCAGGATGTCAGCCAGTTGACCGACGCCGTTCTGCAGGCCGGACTGACGCCCGCGGCCGTGGACGTCGAGACCTTCTCCATGGAGCGGGCCTTCACCGAGGTTCGCCATCAACTGCCGTCGCTCAGCGGCGACGAGGACTGCGTGGCCCTGGTGGACATCGGCGCCACCATGAACACCTTCCACGTGCTCCGCGAAGGTCGCATTGTCTATAGTCGAGACACCGTCTTCGGCGGGCGTCAGC
>CAYWBG010000068.1:2136-12087 GCA_964456005.1 uncultured Halomonas sp. | reverse complement strand
GCGGCGATGACTGGCACTGCCGGCGCTGCGGCGAGCGTCTGCTGCATGCCGATGACCGTGCCGAGGTGGCGGTGTTGGCGGGGCAACCGGAGGACAGCGACGGGACAGGCGCGGCGCTGACGCTAGAGCGTCAGCGCCGGCTCGAGGCATTGGGCTATCGGCTTTCCACCGGGACCTAGCGGCGGCCGCGGTGGCTTCGGCCCGGTGGCACTCAGGTTTACTCGCTCGCCTCGTCGATGGCGGCAAGCATGGCATTGAGCAATTCGGTGCCCGTTTCGCCGTAGCGTGCTCCGATCACCTCACGAACGGCGGGCTGTGCGGCCTCCACGAAGGCCTCGCGTGCCTCGGGGGTGATGGCGTTCACCGCCATGCCGTCGGACAACTTGGGCAGGCCGCTTTCGGAGGCCTCGATGATGCGCGACATGGAGCGGCCCGCATCCACTGCCACCTTCGATGCCCAGTCGATGATCCGCTGGTGGTCTTCCGGCAGGCCATCGTAGAACTCGTCATTGATCAGCCAGAGGTAGGGCGTGATCAGATGGTTGCTGATGGTCAGGTAGTCCTGCACCTCATCGAAATTGGCGAAGGCGGTCTGCTGGATCGGGTTCATCTGCCCATCTGCCACGCCGGTCTGCAGGGCGGTATAGACCTCCGACCACGCCAGCGGCGTCGCCCGGGCGCCGAGTGCGTTGATCATGGCCTCGTGGGTCGGCAGGGTCATGGTGCGGATCCGCAGCCCTTCCATGTCGGCGGGCGAGGCGATCGGGCGCTGGGAGTTGGTGAAATGGAAGAAGCCGCCGCTGTCGAGCAGCCCGAGCAGTTTGAGCCCGTCGGTCTCGGCTTCCAGGTCGGCGGCCAGCATCTGGCCGAAGTCGCTGTAGAGGTCGATGACCTCGGTGGCCACGCCAATGTTCGGAAAGGCGAAGGGGATATCGAAGATGCCGATACGTGGGTAGTGCTCGGCGATGCCACCGGCCGACGAGATCGAGGACTCGACGATGCCCTGGCTAACCTGATTGATGACGTTGGCATCTTCCCCCAGCTGGCCAGCGGGGTAGACCTCCACCAGCAGCTCGCCGTTGCTGGCGGTTTCCACCAGCTGCTTGAACACCGCGGTCATGGCCCCGGAATTGCTCGCCGTGGCCTCCGGGGGGTTGAGGTGGGCGATGCGCATGGTGGTGGCCGCATGGGCCGACACACTCGCGAACAGCGTCAGCGAAAGAGTGGCAGTGGCCAGGGCTCGGCATGTGAAGGTGACGGAGCTGAGGCTATGGGTCATGGATGACTCCTTGGTGGCAAAGGGTCTGCGAGGCACCGGTATCAGCCGGCCAGCCCGAGCAGACGAGGGAAGAACAGGGTGATGGGCTGCCAGTAGGCCGCCACGATGAGCACCACTAGCTGCACCAGGATGAATGGCCACAGCGAACGGGTGATGGACTCGATGCGCTCGCCGGTGACCGAGGCCAGCACGAACAGGCAGGCGCCGACCGGGGGCGTCATCAGCGAGATGGTCAGGGATAGGATGATGATCATGCCGGCATGAACGGGCTCCATGCCGATCGCCAGGGTCAGCGGTGCCAACACCGGTGCCAGGATGATCAGCGCGGCGTTGATGTCCATGAAAAGACCGATGAACAGCAGCAGAGCCATCATCATGCCTACCACCACGGCCGGGTTCTCCGAGATCGACAGGAAGCCGCTGGCGATCAGCTGCGGGATCTGATTGAAGGTCATCCACCAGCCCAGGATCGATGCCGAGGCGATGATCAGGAAGATCACCCCCGTGATCAGGGTGGTACGAGCGAGCATCTGATAGAGATCCCGCAGGCCGATGTTGCGATAGATCACGCACCCCACGAAGAGCGCATAGCACACGGCCAGCGCCGCGGCTTCGGTAGGCGTGGTGATACCGGTCAGGATCGCCGTCAGGATGAACACTGGCAGGAACAGCGCTAGCAGGCTGTAGCGAAACTCCCTGAGGATGCGGGCCAGGCTGGGACGGCGATCATCCTTGGGCAGGTTGAGGCGCCTTGCGGTCGCAGCGATCAGGCACATGCAGACCAGGCAGAGCAGCAGCCCCGGAATGATTCCTGCGGCGAACAGGCCGGCGATCGACACGCCCATCAGCGAGCCGTAGATGATCGCCAGGGTGGATGGGGGAATGATCGGTCCGATGATCGAGCCGGCAGCGGTGACCGCGCAGGCGTATGACCCCGAGTAGCCGGCCTTCTTCATGGCGGGCACCAGGGTGTTGCCGAAGGCGGCGGCATCGGCGGTGGCCGAGCCGGTGAGACCGGCGAACATCACCGAGGCGAGCATGTTGGAGTGCGCCATGCCGCCACGCAGCCAGCCGACCAGCGCCTGGGCGAAGTTGACCAGGTTCATGGTCAGCCCTGAGCGGTTCATGATCTCGCCGGCGAGGATGAAGAACGGCATGGCAAGAAAGGGGAACAGGTTCAGCCCCGAGAAGAAGCGATCCGGCACCATGGCCAGGAAGCGTCCCCCGCCCATGTCGAAGATGCCGATCATGCCGGCGACTCCCAGCACGATGCCTACCGGCATGCCGAGGAGCAGGAGAATGAAGAAGGCGGAAGCGACGATCAGCATGAGAGGTGTCCTGTCAGGCGCGTGCTTGGGCGGGCTGTGGGGCCCGGGCCATGAGGTCGCGTGCGGCGGCGAGGGCGAGCTGCAGGCAGGCCAGGCCCGAGGCGATGGGGATGATCAGGTAGGGGTAGCCACGAGGCATGCCGAAGATCATGGTCGACTGACTGAAGCCGCGCTCCACATAGGTAAGCCCGTGGTAGAACATCACCGCGAAGAACAGGATGCCGATCAGGTCGAAGGCCAGTGCCAGCCCCTTCCGTACTTGCTGCGGCAGGCGATCAAAGATCACCAGCATGCCGACATGCTGGCGTTTGCAGATGCCC
Organism: uncultured Halomonas sp.; assembly: GCA_964456005.1. Lineage (GTDB taxonomy): Bacteria > Pseudomonadota > Gammaproteobacteria > Pseudomonadales > Halomonadaceae > Halomonas. The sequence goes on along the minus strand of CAYWBG010000068.1, from coordinate 9,160 downwards.
AGGGAAATTGCCAGCAGGGCCACCCAGATCATCAGGTAGCGGGCGAGTTCCTCGGTGAAGGTCAGGTTCCAGGGCAGGACATAGCGGGAGAGGATGCCCAGCCAGACAGTGACGATCAGCAAGGACAGCAGCGCCACGGCACAGCGCTCCACCCAAAGGTTTAGCACTTCACTGATACGGGTGAGTCGATGGAGGAGGGTGGTCATGTCGGTGGAAGCTCTTGGCGAATTGTCCCGTCAATTCCATTCAATAAGCGTTCCATTTGGCACATTTTTTTTTAAAAACAGAATATTGAAACAAGGAGGTCGGTCCCGGAAGGGATCGGTGGTTTGCTTTCTTGCGGCATCATGGTGAATCGATGCACCGTTTCGATGCATTGGCCAAATATGGGAAAGGATTGCAGGATCATGGGAATAAAGGAGGGCGTTGCCTGCGTCAGTCAGGCAAGAATAAAGGCAGGATGAAAAGCTGCAAAACAGGAGAGTTGGCGAAATCACCGAAGTGATTGCCATTGAGAACAAGGGTGTAGGATGAAATCATTATGGATGATTCCAGTGATAACATTCAATAGGTTTCTGTTAATCCGAGGAGGTCTTTCCGAGATGTCGTTGTGATAGCCAGCTCAAGGAATCGAGTTCGTCGAGTTCATCATGCAGTGTTTCGATGCGCTTCAGCCGCTCATGACCTCGGTTCAGTTCATGATGGAACAGCGAGGTGCATAGCAGATTGACCACGCTCATGGCGGCCGAATAGCTGTCGAAGAGTGACTGAGAGCGCACCTCGGAGGTGAAAGTCCAGGTGGCATGGCGGGGCGGTTCTGCTGCCGAGGGGTCGGTCAACAGCAGGGTGCGGGCCCCCTGCTGGCGGGAGATCTCCAGGAGGCGCGAGACCATGCCCACGCGTCGTCGCATGCCCACCATGATCAGCACGTCATTCTCGGCGATGTCGACGAGGTCCTCGGCCAGGGTCTGGCCCGACCGGGGTAGCAGCGCCACATCGGGCCGCACAATCTGCAACTGCCGCTGCAGGTAGCCGGCAATCATGTGGCTGTTGCGAAACCCGGCCACATGCACGCGCCTGGCGCGGGCAATGGCATCGACTGCATCGCGCAGGTGGTCCGGGCGAATGGCCTCCAGGGTGCGGGTCAGGTTGTGGCTCTCCTGGGCCAGATGGTCGGCAATCGGCTGGCTCGGCATGGCGCTGTCAACCTCCCTCCCGGCGGCGTTGCCGGAGGAAAGGTAGACCGGCGAGCCCCAGCGCTTGGCATCCCGCGCCTGTTGGCGCGCCTCGTTGAAGTCCCGGTAGCCCAGACGCTGGAAGAATCGCGAGGCTGCCGCCCGCGACGTGCCGGCCGCCTCGGCGAGTTCGCCGGCGCTGTAGGTGGCGATATCACCGGGAAAGCTCAGCAACAGGTCGCCCAGGCGCTTCTCCGCCGGCGGCAGGGCGTCGTAGTGCGCATGAATCCGCGCGTCGAGCGACGCTGTGTCATGGGATCTGGTCATGGAACGATGATCGCATGCCGCGAGATGATTGGAAACTAATTTTCAATCGTTGACATAGTGAAAATAATATTTCAGATTTGAGGGGTAACCGATCGAAAACGTTCACCCTGCCGCTTCCGGCCCGGCCTGCCGCCAGCCCCAAGGATGCCCATGCACCCCCTGATCCCCCATGACACCGTGCTTCACTTCGCCAATCCCCGCGCCAGGCGAGGCGATGCGATGAGCGAACGCCCCCGCGCCGTGCTGACACAGTCCGGAATGATCGAGGCCCGCGACGAGATTCGCCGCTGGCCAGGCTATGCCCCCACGCCGCTGGTAGCCCTCGATGGCCTGGCGGCAGCAGCCCGGGTCGACAAGCTGTTCTACAAGGACGAGGCCCACCGCTTCACGCTCAATAGCTTCAAGGCGCTGGGCGGCGCCTATGCCGTGCTGCGGTTGTTGAAGTCGAGACTGCCGGCCGGTGTGACCACTGACGATTTGCTAGCGGGTCGCCATCGCGAGGCCCTAGCCCATATCACGGTCTGCTGTGCCACCGATGGCAACCATGGGCGCTCCGTGGCCTGGGGGGCGCAGCAGTTCGGAGCGCGCTGCGTGATCTATCTGCACGCCACGGTCTCCCGGGGGCGGGAGGATGCCATCGCCCGTTTCGGGGCCGAGGTGCGCCGGGTGGGGGGCCACTATGACGACTCGGTTCGCCAGGCGGCACGAGACGCCGAGGCGAACGGCTGGTTCGTGGTCTCCGATACCTCCTACCCGGGCTACATGACAGTGCCGCGGGATGTGATGCAGGGCTACACGGTGATGGTCGACGAGGCCGTCCAGCAACTCGACGAGCCACCGACCCACTGCTTCATCCAGGGCGGTGTCGGAGGGCTGGCCGCGGCTACCCTGGCCCAGCTCTGGGAAGCCTATGGCGCCGACAGACCTCGGGTCGTGGTGGTGGAGCCGGACCATGCCGCCTGTCTCTATGCCAGTGCGCGTGCCGGCAAACCGACCGCCGTGGAGGGAGAACTGGAGACGCTGATGGCGGGGCTGGCCTGCGGTGAGGTCTCGCTGCTCGCCTGGGAGGTGTTGGATGAAGGCGTCGATGATTTCATGGCCGTGAGCGATGCCGCCGCCGTGGATGCGATGCGGCTTCTGGCGGAAGGAGTCGCTGACGATGCCCCGCTGGTGGCCGGCGAGAGTGCCGTGGCCGGGCTGGCGGGGCTGCTGATCGCCCGGCGGGACCCTGAGCTTAGCCTGGCACTGGGACTCGACGACCACAGCCGGGTGCTGCTGGTCGGCAGCGAGGGGGCCACCGACGAGGCGGTCTATCGAGAACTGGTTGGCCGTTCGGCGGCCGAGGTGATGGCGAAGGCCGATACCCATGCGTGACACTCTGAGAATCGATGGCCGCCGCCTGGCGGCACGACTGGAATCCCTGGGCGAGATCGGTGCCCTGCCCGGCGGCGGGGTGTGCCGGCTGGCGCTCAGCGAGGAGGATCGCCAGGGGCGCGAGCGGGTCCTGACGTGGATGCAGGAGCTGGGGCTCGAGGTCAGCGCCGATGCCATGGGCAACCTCTTCGGACTGCGCCCCGGCCTCGAGGCGGGCCCGCCGATCATGACCGGCTCGCATATCGATACGGTGCGTACCGGAGGCCTCTATGACGGGAATCTGGGCGTGCTCGCGGGGCTGGAGGTGGTCGCGACCCTGAACGATGCGGGTATTACCACCCGTCGCCCCTTGTGCGTGGTCAGTTTCACCAATGAAGAGGGCGCCCGCTTCGCCCCGGACATGATGGGCAGCCTGGTCTATGTCGGCGGCATGTCGCTGGAGGAGGCGCTGGACACCCGGGGCATCGACAGCGAACGGGTCGGCGACTGCCTGGAGTCGATCGATGCCCGGGGGGATGCCCCAGTGGGTGTGCCGGACGTTCATGCCTTCGTGGAACTCCACGTGGAGCAGGGCCCGGTGCTGGAGGAGATCGGTGTGACCATCGGGGCCGTGGAAAAGGTGCAGGGTATCTCCTGGACCGAGTTCACCTTTACCGGAACCGCCAACCATGCGGGCACGACGCCGATGCGGCTGCGCCACGATGCGGGCTACGCGGCCATGGCCACCGCCACCTTCGTGCGGGAGCTGGTCACCCGTATCGGTGGCGATCAGGTTGGCACCGTGGGCTCACTGGAGATCGCGCCCAACCTGGTGAACGTGGTCGCCAACCACGCCCGTTTCTCCGTGGATCTGCGCAACACCGACAATCAAGGTCTACAACTCGCCGAGCAGGAGCTGGCCGACTTCGTGGAGCGGCTGTCGGAGCAGGAGGGCATCCGGGTCGAGCGCCGCACCCTGGCCCGCTTTGACCCGGTCCCTTTCGATCCAGACATGGTGGACCGGGTGGAAGCCAGCGCCCGGGCGCTCGGCCTTTCGGTGATGCGCATGCCGAGCGGTGCCGGTCATGATGCCCAGATGCTGGCCCGGGTCTGCCCCACCAGCATGATCTTCGTGCCAAGCGTCGGGGGGATCAGTCACAACATCAACGAATACACCTCGCCCCATGACGTCGAAGCCGGCGCCAATGTGCTGCTGCAGGTCCTGCTCGCCCTGAGCGAGTGATACCGAGACGTTTGCATCTCTTCCATTCGTCACCCCAAGGACATTTCATGAGCCGAAAAGTGATCGTGGGCGCCGCCCAACTGGGTCCCATCGCCCGTCAGGACACCCGGCGTCAGGCCGTCTACCGGATGATCGAACTGATGCGCCAGGCTCATGGGCGTGGCGTGACACTGGTGGTCTTCCCGGAGTTGGCACTGACGACCTTCTTCCCGCGCTGGTACTTCGACGACCCGGCGGAGGTGGACGCCTTCTTCGAGCGCGAGATGCCTGGCCCCGAGACCCGGCCGCTGTTCGAGGCGGCGCGCGAGCTGGGTATCGGCTTCTATCTGGGCTATGCGGAGCTGACGTGGGAGGCGGGGCAAGCCCACCACTTCAATACCTCGATCCTTGTCGATGGCCGCGGTGAGATCCTGGGCAAGTACCGCAAGGTGCATCTCCCCGGGCACCATGAGCATGAGCCCTGGCGGGCGTTCCAACATCTCGAGAAGCGCTACTTCGAGCCGGGCAACCAGGGGTTCGGGACCTGGCAGGCCTTCGGCGGGACCATGGGCATGGCGCTGTGCAACGATCGGCGCTGGCCGGAAACCTACCGCATGCTCGCCCTGCAGGGGGCCGAGCTGGTGATGCTTGGTTACAACACCCCGATCCACTATCCGCCGGTGCCGACCCATGACCACCTCCAGGGCTTCCACAATCACCTTTGCATGCAGGCGGGTGCCTACCAGAACGGCATGTGGGTGGTGGGGGTGGCGAAAGCCGGGCGTGAGGAGGGTTGCGACCTTCTGGGTCAGAGCTGCATCATCGCGCCTACCGGCGAGATGGTGGCCATGGCCGGCACGGTCGAGGATGAGCTGATCACCTACGAATGCGACCTGGACCGCACCCGCGAGATCCGCGAACACATCTTCAACTTTTCGCTGCACCGTCGTCCCGAGACCTACGGCTTGATCACCGCGCCTCTGTAACCCTTGCCGTCATATCGGTTCATGAGCCATGCCTCTGCAGGGCCTGATGCAGTTGGGCCGGTGGCCAGGGTCTGCCTCTCGGCCTGCTGTCATGGCTGGCGTGTCCAGTGAGGCAGTAGATAGCGAGAGGCGACCTGCCAGCGCGAGCCATCGGATGGCGATGGCGGGCGGTCCAGCGCCGCGACGGCCTGACCCAGGGCCTCGAGGATGGTATCCAGATGATGGTGGCACAGTGTGCTGTCCATCTCTCCGGGGCAGCGGGCGAGGAGAGTTTCGCACTCCCCCCGGGCGGTGTCCAGGGCCTCGTGGGCCGGGCCGTGGTGGCCCGACTCCTCGCAGCACGCCTTAAGTTCGCGGCAGAGCATGCCGAGCATCCTGGTGTCGAGCCAACAGGGCAGACCGTCGCTCGCCTTGCCCGCCATGGATTGCTTGATGGCGCGGAAGGAGACCTGCAGGAAGACGGCGGTGTAGAAGGCCTTGGGGCGCTCTGTGCTCATAACTGGCTCGGCGGAAACTTTGATGAGAATTATTATCGATTGTAGTCGCGTTCCAGCAGCGCGGTCAATACGGGCTTGAGTCGGGGCTGGCGAGGAGGCCGACGCGTCTCCGGCGCTGAGCAGCCGGTTGGGCAACTGATTCAGCCTGTCGATCCATACCGCTTTCGAACCGGAAACAGGCGCCTGGCTATCAGAGCACGGCGCGATCTAACTGACGGCGGAAATACATCTCCAGGCGCAGGTTCACTTCCCAGCGCGGGTCGTAGTCGGCCTCCCGAGGAAAGTGCAGCGCGGGAGCGACATCCAGGAACAGAATGCCGCGGTGCACGTCGCGACGATAGCGGACCTGGAGGTAGGTGTCTTCGATGCGCGGGCTCGAAGCGCTCTCGCCGAGAACGGCGGCGGTGTAGCGAAGGGCACTGCGCCGGTCCAGGCGGCGATTGAGCTCAACCGCCTCGCTGTACTCCAGGGTGTCTACCTTCTCGCGCCACTGGACGTTGGTGATGAAACGCAGATGGCGCTGATCGTCCAGCGGGCGGCCGACGTCCCAACGGGTGCGGGCGGAGTAGCCATCATTGTTGAACCAGGAAAGGCGATTGTCGCTCTCCAGCCGCCAGGGGCTGTCGCCCAGCGCCCAGAGCCGCTGGCTGATCACCCGGGCGTAGGGGTCGAGAGGCAGGCGCACGCGAACCCCGGCACCGACCTGGGTGTTCCAGCGCTCGGTCTTGTCATGGCGGCTGAGCCGGTTGAGGCCGATGCGCAGGCTGTCGATGCCGCTGATGCCCTCGTCGACCAGCTGGTCATCCTGTTCGGCGAGGGTACCCCGGGTCTCCTCGGGATCGCTCTCGATGATCAGGCGCAGCCGCTCCTCGGTGGTGGGCAGGTCGAGCCGGAACCGGGCTCCCAGGTCCTGCTCGAAGGTGTCTCCCTCCCGCCAGCGCGAGGCATGGCTGATGCGCAGGTAGGAGTCGGTGTCTGCGGTTAGCGCGTCGGTGGTACCGAAGAAGCCATCGATGCGCCGCGAGGTGGTCTCGACCCAGCGAGAGACATTCTCGTAGAAGGGGTCGATCTGTGTATCGGCCCAGTCAGGCAGGTCGCTATCGTTCTCGCGCGTGGCGGGGATGCCGTTCCCGGCATCGGGGGCGGCCTCCGTCGACTTGGGCATATCGGCTTGGGCAGCCAAGGCAGCAACGGCGGCCAGTGCCATCAGAACCATTCTCATCCGTGGGTTCCCTCTCTCGTCCCCTGCTTGACAGTTTATCCACGAATGCGTCCGGCGTCGCCAATGCCGTGTTGAGTAAAAGGTGGTTTTTTTGAACGAGAAAGAATGAATTAGCTTGCCTGAATTAAGAAGGGGCAGGGCACAGGCCCCGCCCCAGTCACATCGACCTTCATGTGAGTCGGCATTGAATGATTCGCTAGACGTAGAAGTCCAGGTCCTCCTGGGCCTTGAGCAGATCCCGC
>CAYWBG010000068.1:0-2036 GCA_964456005.1 uncultured Halomonas sp. | reverse complement strand
AATGATTCGCTAGACGTAGAAGTCCAGGTCCTCCTGGGCCTTGAGCAGATCCCGCATCGTAATCGGGTCATCGCCGAAGAAAAAGATCAGGCCCCAGTGTGTGCCGAAGGCCGAACGATCTGGAACCGTCTCTTCGGCCGGCGCGACCAGTTCGTGGGACTCGAAGTATGGGTGCTCGATGGTTTCCTTGGGCATCTCCAGCTTGCTGACGACACGACGCCTCGGGTACACACCGAAGCACCCCGCATAGCCTTTCGCATCGACCACCTCTTTGGGGAAGAACGCATCGACTTCTTCCTGGGTGCTCTTGGGGTCGAAAACCAGCATCGAAGCCTGATAGGCGCTGAACCCGTAGGCGCGCTCGATGAGTTCGAAGGCCTTGAAACCGGGCGGGCGGTAGGCGACTTCGCCAAAATACATCTCGCCGTCTGCCGCCACGAAATACTCGGGATGGATCAGGCCGAACTGGATGTCGAACGTCTTGATCAGCTTCTCGATCTGCTTAGTGATAGCGTTGCGCCAGCTCTCGAGCTCCCGGGTGGCGGGAACAAACACCGAGTAGCCCAAGGTCACGTACTCGGAGATATTGAGAAACTTGATCTTGCCGTCATGGATCCAGGCCTCGACGGCGAATTCCCAGCCGTCGAGGTGGCTCTCCATCAGCAACGGGTACTCTTCATCCGGTATGCTGTCGATCTCGTCGATCTTACGGATCATACGGTGACCGAGACAGCCCGCCTTGTCGAAGGCCTTGACGTGAATCGGGTCATCGGGGTCGCCGTCGAGCTTGAGTAGCGTCTGGTTGACCCGCTTCATGAAGCGGATGATGTCGTCCTTCTCGTGGGCTTCCTCGAAGATTCCCACGCGAATGCCGCCCAACTGGGCGCGTCGCTTCATCAGCGCCTTGTCCCTGAACAGGATGGATTGCCCGTACATGCGGGGGTTGTCCATGAGAACGGAGTTGATGGCGCCGGACCATTCTACGGTTTCTTCAAACAGCGGTATGGCCACGTCAACGCCTTCCGCCTTGAGCCGCTCCGCGATCTCCATGGAGCGATCATTCAGGCGCACAAAATCCCATGGAATGTAGGGGATCTTGTTGGCCTCGCAGAAATCGGCGGCCCAATCGGGCGCCACCACCACATAGCGGCGGTCAAACTTCTGAGCGGCCTTGATGGCATTGATGCTCCAGCCCAGCAGTGCGATGTACCCCTTGTTGGGATCCTTGGGCGTTTCAGTTCCGCGGACCGAATCCATTGTCGGGTCAGTCCAGCTTGAAACGTCATTAGAGGTCGGAGTTTCTGATACGGTTGACATCTACTGCTCTCCTTCTGCCTTAGGCAGGAAATATACGCTCTATTCCGAGCGGTCTTCTCTAGCTTGGCTGCCGGGGGCTTCGGCTAGCGCCCCGACGCCCAGCTATCCCGGGCCAGACGCATGGCCCGATCTACTTCAATGCTTGGAATATCGGTCGTTTCGCCCTTTTCGAGCGGGTCATAGTGAAAGACATAGAGACGGGAGGCGAACTGGGCAACCGGCAGCGAGGCCTCACCGTAAAGTTCGCCATTTCCCTGGGTCGAGGTCACGATGCCCTGCCCCCAGTCCTGTCCGCTGTCGTTGTTGGGATTGAAGAAGTACACCCTCATGACCTGGCTGGGATCGAGCGCAAGGCGCTGGATCGTGATGGCATGCCAGCCGAGAAAGCGCGTGGCGCTATCGGTCACGGCAATCCCTGCCGGCTGCGGATTGATCACCGGAATGTTGCCGTTATAGAAGGGGTGATAGGCCGCGTAAAAGTCCCGGATGAACCCCTCGAAGTCCTTCAGTCCGCCGGTAAAGACATCGACCGCGATGCGAAACCCATGGCCAACGTGGTCGCCGTGAAATTCGGCGTTGACCCACTTGTGTGGGTCCTCTCCGCGGCCGATGCTGCGGCGTCCCATCTCGAAATACACACGGTCGAGATGCGGCACGGTCAATAACGAGACAGCATCGACATCCACCGGAGGCTCTGTTGCCAGGCCGGCTCCCAGCTC
>CAYWBG010000067.1:0-12135 GCA_964456005.1 uncultured Halomonas sp. | reverse complement strand
GCGCTCGGCGCTCGGCGCTCGGCGCTCGGCGCTCGGCGCTCGGCGCTCGGCGCTAAGTCTCCTCCATCCCCTGCTCGCGCTGGGCCTGGGCCCAGCCGCCGATTTCCTTGTAACGGTTGACCATGGCGCAGAACAGCTCCGCGGTGCGTTCGGTATCGTAGCGGGCCGAATGGGCCTCGCTGTTGTTGAACTCGATGCCGGCGGCACGGCAGGCGCGGGCCAGCACCGTCTGGCCATACACCAGCCCGGCGAGCGAGGCGGTGTCGAAGCTTGAGAAGGGGTGAAAGGGGTTGCGCTTGATGCCGCATCGATTGACCGCGGCGTTCAGGAAGCCGTGGTCGAAGGCGGCGTTGTGGCCCACCAGCACCGCTCGGGTACAACCATGTGCCTTGATCGACTTGCGCACCGGCCGGAAGATCTCCCCCAGCGCCTCGGCCTCTGACAGGGCTACCTGCTGGCGTAGCGGATCCTCGAGCCGGATGCCGGTGAAGTCCAGTGCCGACTGCTCGACATTGCCCCCCTCGAAGGGCTTCACATGGAAGGCATAGGTGGACTCGGGTATCAGAGTGCCTTCTGCGTCCATGGTCAGAGTGACCGCGGCGATTTCCAGGATCGCGTCGCGTTCGGCGTTGAAGCCGCCGGTCTCCAGGTCGACCACAACTGGCAGGAAGCTGCGGAATCGCTGCGCCATCAGTTCGCGGGCGATCGCCTCGCTCATGCACCTCTCCTCGATCAGGTCCAGTTCGGCCTCCGCCCGCGGGCTGGGCCCCGAATGCGCGCCAGTCTAGCAGCTTGCCCCGTTGGCGTCCCGCCACCGGTATTCGCTGGACACTCGCCGCGGTATACTGGTGAGTCTCAAGACGTTCATCAAAAGGAGCCCCGAATGTCCGATGTCAAGAAGGTCGTGCTCGCCTATTCAGGCGGCCTGGACACATCCGTCATCGTCAAGTGGTTGCAGGAGACCTACAACTGCGAGGTCGTGACCTTCACTGCCGACATCGGCCAGGGTGAGGAGGTCGAGCCGGCCCGCGCCAAGGCTCAGGCACTCGGTGTCAAGGAGATCCACATCGAGGATCTCCGCGAGGAATTCGTGCGTGATTACGTCTATCCCATGTTCCGCGCCAATACCATCTATGAGGGCGAATACCTGCTGGGTACCTCTATCGCACGTCCGCTGATCGCCCGTCGTCTGATCGAAATTGCCAATCAGACCGGTGCCGATGCCATCAGCCATGGCGCTACCGGCAAGGGCAACGACCAGGTTCGCTTCGAGTTGGGGGCCTATGCGCTCAAGCCCGGCGTGAAGGTGATCGCTCCCTGGCGCGAGTGGGACCTCACCTCCCGCGAGAAGCTCATGGCCTACTGCGATGAGCACAGCATCCCCGTCGACTTCTCCTCCAAGAAGAAGAAGTCGCCCTACTCCATGGATGCCAACCTGCTGCACATCTCCTATGAGGGCGGCATCCTCGAGGATCCCTGGGCCGAGGCGGAGGAGGACATGTGGCGCTGGAGCGTCTCTCCCGAGGCCGCACCGGATACTCCCACCTATGTCGAGCTGACCTACGAGAAGGGCGACATCGTCGCCATCGATGGCGTGCCGATGAAGCCCCACGAGGTGCTCGAGAAGCTCAACAAGCTGGGCGGCGACAACGGCATCGGTCGTCTCGACATCGTCGAGAACCGCTACGTCGGCATGAAGTCTCGCGGTTGCTATGAGACACCCGGCGGTTTCATCATGCTGCGCGCCCACCGCGCCATTGAATCCATCACCCTGGACCGCGAGGAGGCCCACCTCAAGGACGAGCTGATGCCCAAGTACGCCGAGGTGATCTATAACGGCTACTGGTGGAGTCCGGAGCGCCGCATGCTGCAGGCTGCCATCGACGAAACGCAGCATAACGTTTCCGGCGTGGTGCGCATGAAACTCTACAAGGGCAATGCCATCGTGGCTGGCCGCAAGTCCGACCAGTCGCTGTTCGACGAGTCCATCGCCACCTTCGAGGACGATGCCGGCGCCTACGATCAGAAGGATGCCGAAGGCTTCATCAAGCTCAACGCCTTGCGCCTGCGCATCGCCGCCGGCAAGGGGCGCCAGCAGGACTGAGGCACCTTGCTCACCGCGCTTGTGGCGTCGGCCCTTGTTGGCGTCACAGGCTCGAGTTCGAAGCCCCGGGAGAGACGCATGTTCAAGAAGCTATTATCCGGCCTGCTCGGCGGTGGTGACACTAACGCCGGCAATGCCGAGGCGGCCGAACCGGTGGAGTACAGGGGCTACCTGATTGTCTCGGAGCCCGCCGACCAGGGCGGCCAGTACCGCGTTAGCGGCTGGATCCGCAAGCCAGGAAAGGACGGAGAGCAGCAGGAGCACCGGTTCGAGCGCTCGGACATGGTGCCGGGGCGTGAGGCCTGCGACCAGCTGATGGTCAGCAAGGCACAGCGCTTCATCGACGAGGTGGGTGACGATATGTTCACGCCTCGCTAGTCGTCTCGCTCAAGGCGTGACGTGACGGCGCCCTGCGGGGCGCCGTTCGCGTTGGTGGCCGGGCCCTTCGCCCTTGGCCCAAGTGTCTTGCGCTGTGCCTCTGGGTACACTGGTATCCAAAGTCTACCGGATAACGCTGACACGGAATTGCCATGCGCCTGCTTCACCGTGCCTCCGCCTGGCGAGGGCTCTTCGCCGACGATACCTTGCCGGACCCCGAGAGTCTGCCGCCGCTGCTCGCTCCGCTGCGCGATGCCCTGGTTGAGCTGGGGGCACAGCCGTCGCTGCCACGCGCCCATGCCTGGCAGCCGACTCTGGTCGAGGCGCTCCGCCGCCTCGATCTGCCGGCCTGGCGCATCAGCCAGCTGATCAGCGACCACAACGCCTGGCTCTACCGGCGTGCCATTCAACTCGCCCTCAGTGAGATGCAAGGGCAGGGTTGGGGGCCGCCCCCTGTGAGCTTCTGCGTCCTGGTGATGGGCTCCGGAGGGCGCCACGAGAGCCTGCTGGGGCCGGACCAGGACAACGGCATGATCATCGCCGACTATCCCGATGCCCGTCACACCGAGGTGGACGGCTATTTCCAGTCCCTGGGCGAGAGATTTACCGAGCGCTTGGATCAGGCGGGAATTCCCCTGTGCAGCGGTCATGTGATGGCGCGCTGGCCCATGTGGCGCAAGCGGCTCTCGGAGTGGAACGAGCAGCTGACCATCTGGACCGCCGAGCGGCGGGTCAAGCGGGTCCAGCAGGCTAGCATCCTGCTCGACTTCCATGCCGTCTATGGCGAGACCGCCTTGGCCGAGGCGCTTTCGGACCGGGTGGCGCGACTGTTACCGGATTCAGGCCTCTTCCTGGATGAGATGGGCGCTCTGCTCGACGAGTTGCCGGTGGCCCTGGACCGCTTCGGTCGACTGGCCGGTAACAACGACGACGCTCCCCACGACCGGGCCCTGAACCTCAAGTTGCAGGCGGTGTTGCCGCTGGTCAACAGCGTGCGTCTGCTGTCGCTGCGGCATGGTGTCACCGTTACCGATACGCGGGAGCGTCTCACCGCGCTGGTGGTCAGGGGAGGGCTTACGGCACAGCGTGCTCGGGAGCTGACCGCTGCCCTGGAGCGCTTGCAGGACCTGCTGCTGGAGGCGCAGTGCACGAGTTTGCGCGAGGGGCGTGGCGCCGACGGCTGGGTGGATACCTCTCGGCTGGGCGAGGATCAGCGCCTGCTGCTGCGCCACGACCTGCAGCGGATCCGAGCCCTCAAGCGGCGGGCAAAGCGCTAGGCCCTCGGCCAGCCACAAGCTACAAGGTTCGAGCGACAAGGAAAATCTGCTCCCTCGAGTTGCAGGCGGATGTTGCAGGTCGCATGCTGTTTTGCAGCTTGCAGCTTGCAGCTTGCAGCTTGCAGCTTGCAGCTTGCAGCTATTCAGCCGGCGCTTCCGGCAGCTCCATGGTCAGACAGGCGCCGCCCAGGGTGGGGGCATCTTCCACCCACAGTCGTCCACCCAGATGGGCCACGATGCCGCGACTGATGGGAAGCCCCAGGCCGCTGCCTCGGGGGCGACCGCGGCTCTTCTCCGGGGTCTCGCCGGGACGCTCGATCTGGTGGAACTTCTCGAACACTCTCTCGCGCTCCTCCGCGGCAATCCCCGGTCCATTGTCCTCTACTGCCAGGCGGTAGTGGTTCTTGTGCCGGAACAGTCGCAGCAGCACCTGCGGGTTGGCCTCGTCGGCAAACTTGCCGGCATTGTCCAGCAGGTTGATGATCACCTGCTCCAGTCGATCCGGGTCGCCCACTACCTCGGCCTGCTCGACCTCAATCGTCACCTCGAGGGCTACGCCGCGGTCCTCCTGCATACTGTGCACGGCATCCACGCTGTGGCGCGTCAGCTCCACCAGGTTCAGTCGCTGGGGGTTGAGCGTGAGGCGGCCGCTCTCCAGTCGGGCCAGGTCGAGGATCTCCTCGATCAGCCGGGAGAGGCGCTGGCTCTCCTTGACCACCACATCGAGGAAGTGCACGCGCTTTTCCTGGGGCAGGTCACCGCTGTCGCGCAGAATCTCGGCGAAGGCGCGGATCGACGTCAGCGGCGTACGCAGCTCGTGGCTGACCATGGCCACGAATTCGTCCTTGAGGCGGTCGAGCTCACGCAGCCTTTCGTTGGCGGCGCGCAGCTCCTCGCTGGCCCGTGCCAGCTCCTCGGATTTCTGCTCCAGCCGGCGGTTGACCTCCAGAGTCTCGGAGGTGGTGTCGAGGATGCTAAGAATGGATTCGAGATCCAGCGCCTCGCCGCGTACCACCGAGTTGATCAGCACTCGCGCCGAGGCGTTGCCCAGCGCCCCGGAAAGTGCCTGCTCGGCCTTGGCGATCAGTTCCGGAGGGGCGGGTTTCCCGTTGTCCTGCCCCTCATCACCCTGGCCGGCGAAGACCCGGGCGGTGGCATTGGTCCCCAGGTAGCGGTCGAGTAGGGTTCGCACCTCGCCCTGGGTGGTCTGGCCGTGCCATAGCGAGGTCTCCATCAGGCCGGGGTGCATGGCCTCGGTGAACAGCGCCGCCTGGGTCTGCTCCAGGGGAGACTGGCGGGTGAACAGCGAGACACCCACCAGGAGGCCGATGTTGGCGGTCAGGCTCCAGAGCAGCGAGTGGGAGTAGATGTCCCAGCCCTCCAGGCCGAACAGGGCATAGGGCCTGAGCCATTCGATGCCGAAGGGGCCCAGGGTGAGGAAGGTGTCATCCACCCAGCCGGACTGAGCGAAGCCCGGAATCAGCAGGGTCCAGGCCCAGATCAGGGTGCCGGCGATGAGTCCGAGCGCCGCGCCGCGACGGGTGGCCCCGCGCCAATACATGCCGATCAGCATGGCCGGAGCAAACTGGCTGGCGGCGGCAAAGGAGACCAGGCCAATGGTCACCAGGCTGTAGGAGTCGCCGATCACCGCGTGGTAGAGGTAGCCCAGCAGCAAGATCAGTACGATCGCCACCCGCCGGATGCCCAGCAGCCAGCCGGCCAGTTCACCGCGGCTGCCCAGGTGGAGGCGACGCGAACGCAGCAGCAGCGGCATGATGAGCTGATTGCTGACCATGGTGGAGAGGGCGATGGTTTCGACGATCACCATACTGGTCGCCGCCGAGAGACCGCCGATGAACACCAGCAGCGGCAGCGCCTCGAGGCCCGCCGAGAGCGGCAGGGTCAGCACGAAGCTGTCGGGGTTGCCGGAGGAGAGCAGCAGGCCGGCCATGGCGATGGGGATCACGAACAGGTTGATAGCCAGCAGGTAGAGCGGGAAGAGCCAGCTGGCACGCTTGAGGTGACGCTCGTCGACGTTCTCCACCACCAGCACCTGGAACTGGCGGGGCAGGGTGATGAAGGCCAGGAAGGCCAGTACCAGCATGCCCATCCAACCGCTGGCGCCACCCGGCACCGCCTCCAGGCCCAGGGCGCCGACAAGATCCGGGCTGGCCGCCACCTGGGCAAAGAGATCGCCGGGGCCGTGGAACATCACGAAGACCACGAAGATCCCCACCGTGAGGAAGGCCACCAGCTTGACCAGCGACTCGAAGGCGATGGCTGCCACCATGCCTTCGTGGCGCTCGCTGGCGTCCAGGTGGCGAGTGCCGAAGAGGATGATGAATACCGCCAGCACCAGCGCTACCCAGAACGACTTGTCGACCCAGAAGGCCTCATCGGCCAGGCTCAGCTCCGGCGCCTGGGGATAGTTGACCAGCACCGCATGGCTGACGGTGATCGCCTTGAGCTGCAGGGTGATGTAGGGGGTAATGCCGATCAGCGCGATCAGTGCCACCAGGGCGCCG
Organism: uncultured Halomonas sp.; assembly: GCA_964456005.1. Classification (GTDB taxonomy): domain Bacteria; phylum Pseudomonadota; class Gammaproteobacteria; order Pseudomonadales; family Halomonadaceae; genus Halomonas. The sequence continues at coordinate 5,851 of CAYWBG010000067.1, read as the reverse complement.
AGGCTGGAGCTCTTGCCGTAGCGGGCGCTGATGAAGTCGGCGATGGAGGTGATGCGCTGGGCGCTGGCGATGCGCACCATCTTGCGAATCAGGAAGGGCGACAGCAGCATGGCTAGCGTCGGCCCCAGATAGATCAGCAGGAAGCTGGGGCCATGCTCGGCGGCGCGACCCACGCTTCCGTAGAAGGTCCAAGCGGTGCAGTAGACGGCGATGGAGAGGGCATAGACCGTGGGCGAGCCGATCAGAGAGCGTCCCTGTTCCGCGCGGCGGTCGCCCCAGGCGGCAATCACGAAGAGTAGCGCCAGATAGCCGAAAGCGACGCCCAGCACCACCGCATCGGTTCTCATTGGCGCGCCTCCCTCATGCCTAGTTTCCCGAGCGGTGTTCGAGCAGCCAGGCGGCCAGGGCGATCACTACCGCCCACACCACGAAGATATAGAGCGGCAGCCAGGAGGGGCCTGCGGCTGGCCGGTCGAAGACCATCACCAGCGGTGGCGTAAACAGCAGAGTGGCCAGGAGTACCAGGGCCACCAGCCGCTCGCCTAGGCGCGGGGTGTTCATGCGACCTCCGGTGGGAGCGAGGCGAGAGACATCATGAGGCGCAGGCGTCCTCCTTGGTCAGGGCGCTGGCTTGGAGCGTCAGCGCCTGTTCCAGGGTTTCGATGCCGCGAGCCTCCAGGCGGGGCAGCAGGGCCAGCCACAGCTCCGCGGTGACCCGGGCATCGCCCAGGGCGGTGTGTCGGGTGCCTGGCGGGAAGCTCAGCCCGTAGCGCTCGGCGAGGCTGTCAAGGTCGTGACCTTCGAGGCTGGCGTCCAGGGCCCGGGAGATCAGCAGGGTGTCGAGCACCGGCATGTCCAGGTTCATTCCGGCGCCGGGCGGCTGGAGGGCCAGCAGATCGAAGGCGGCGTTATGGGCCAGGATTACCGCATCGCCCACGTAGTCGCGAAAGCGCGGCAGAACAACTGGCAGGGGCGGGGATCCGGCCACGTCGTCATCGGTGATGCCGTGGATGGCGGTACTGGCGGGGGGGATCGGCATCTTGGGGTCGACGCGCACGTCGAACACCTCGCTGGCCAGCAGCCGAGCGTTGACGATGCGGCAGGCACCGATGCTGATCACCGTGTCGCCCCGGCGCAGCTCCAGGCCGGTGGTCTCGGTGTCGAAGGCCACGACCTCCAGGGCGCGCAGCGTCCGGGCAGCCAGTTCGGCGTCCGGCGCGGGGAGTTCGGCGATGCCGAAGTCATGGAACTCGGGGCGGGGCGGCGTGCGGGGACGAGGCGCGCCGACCCGCTCGGTGGCGGGCAGCGGTAGGCGCAGTCGTGCCCGTGCGCCGCCGTCATCGGTCAGGCTCCAGGCGTCGCTGGCGTGCTGGCGCAGCACGTCGGCCACCCTCGGCGAGAGCGGCAGGTCGTCCAGGCGCTGCTGCTGCCACTCGGCGAGGGGAGCCTCTCCCAGCGGTGCCCCGCTCCATACCAGGTCCAGGTAGACGCGCTTGTTGCCCAGGCAGATCTCGCCCTCTACCTCGGCATCGCCGACATGGTAGCTCAGCCTGGCGAGCAGCGAGCGCAGCAGGACCAGTAGCGCCGTGGCGTCACCCTTGAACCAGGCCGGCATGCCCACGGGCACCACTCGGCAGGCCGTATCGCCGTTGCGCTCGTTGAGCGCTTCCCAGAGGTCGTTGGACCAGAGGGGAACGAGTCGCTCGCCCTCCTGCTGCATGCGCTCCAGCAGGGTACCAAGCTGTTCGATGTCCTGGCCCAGGGACTGGCTCTCCTCGTCGATGACTTTTTCGAGGCGCTGTCGCATCTCCCCCGTGGCGCCTCCCAGGGATGTCAAGGCATCGGCGGCGCTGGTCAGGCTGGCACTGTGGCGACGTAGGCGGGGCAGGCTGTCGAGAAGCTCGGCCCGGGCACCCATCTCGCTGGTCCAGGCAGCAGTGGTGTCGGTAAGTGTCAGCAGGGTCTCGCCGTGGCTGCCCGGGACACGCCGCAACACCGTGCGCAGCCAGCGCTCATCGTTGGGCACCAGCACTTCGCGGGGGGTGCCGTCGGGGGGCAGCTGTCCCAAGGCATCCTGCAGGCTGGTGGCCGGCAGTAGGCTATCCAGCCGCTTGCCCAGGCCCAGGCCGTGGTGTCCTTCGAAGAGTGCCTCGGCGGCCTGGTTGAAGAGCAGCACCCGGCGGTGGTGGTCACAGAGCAACAGGGGGGTGTCGAGCACCTGCAGCAGGGTCTCCAGTTCCTGACGAATGCGCGCGGCGCTGCGGGCGCCCTCCGTGTGGGCCGTGGCCAGGCGTCCGCGGTCGGATCTCCAGGCCTCGCGCACCCGCACCAGGTCCGGCCCCAAGGCGCGCAGCCAGCCTTCAGGAGGGTAGTCATCGCGGGCATCGGGGTTAGCCACTAGCCGCGCCAGTTGCACCTGCAGATGGCGCAGCGGAGTGAAGAGTTGGCGCTCCAGCAGCAGGCCCACCAGGAAGATGGTGCCACCCCCCGAGAAACAGCCCAGCCAGAGCACGACCCTGGCCACGCCCTCGGGTTGGAAGAGGCTGTCCAGCCACAGGGCGAAGGTCGCGCCACCGAAGATACTGATGCCGCTGAGCAGCAACCACAGGCCGATCAGGCGCTGACGGCGCGGTGGACCGGTCGGGCGTTTGGGCATCAGGACACCTCGGCGAGCAGGGCCTTGACCTTCTCCACCAGGGCCTGGGTGGAGAAGGGCTTGGTGATGTAGTCGTCGGCGCCCAGCGCCATGCCTTTCTCTCGCTCCACTTCGCGGCCGTGGGCGGTCAGCATGATGATGGGCAGGCGGGCATGCTCCGGGTCGCCGCGTAGCCTTTCGAGAACATCGAAGCCGCTGATTCCCGGCAGGCTGATATCCAGCAGGATCAGGTCCGGCGCTCCCTCGGCAACGCGCTCTAGGGCCGACTCGCCATCCTCGGCGGTGACGACCTCGAAGCCGGCAGACTGCATCAGAAACTCCAGTGAAAGGACGATATTAGCTTCATCATCCACCACCAGCACCTTGGCCATGACGTTCTCCATCTCTGTTATCGTCGTTATTGAACCCAGTTTAGTGGCAGGCCCGGTCACAGCAAAGGCGACCTTGGCAGGACATCGGCGGCGAACGGCGTGCTAGGGTGCCGGAAGGTATCGCCACGAGGAAATGACATGATCGAGGTTCATCATCTGGAGAACTCCCGCTCCCAGCGTATCGTCTGGCTGCTGGAGGAGTTGGGGCTGGAATACGAACGGGTCACCTATCGGCGTGATCCCGAGACAATGCTGGCGCCGGAGGCGTTGCGGGACGTGCACCCGCTGGGCAAGGCGCCGGTGATCCGCGACCAGGCGCGCAACGGGCGGGTGATCGCCGAGTCGGGAGCTATCATCGACTACCTGGTCGAACAGTATGACGCCGAGGGGCGGCTGGCCCCGCCAAGAGGGAGCGACGCCTGGGAACGCTATCGGTTTTGGCTGCACCACGCGGAAGGCTCGGCGATGCCGCCGCTGGTGATGCGCCTGGTGTTCTCTCGGCTCGGCAAGCCCCCGGTGCCTGCGCTGGCTCGCCCGCTGGGACGGCTGTTCACCCGGGGCGTCGAGCAACAGTACCTGGGGCCGGAAATTCGCCGGTTGCGGGATTTCTGGGAAAGCGAACTGACGCCAGGGCCCTGGTTTGCCGGTGAAGCCTTCAGCGCAGCGGACATCCAGATGAGTTTCCCGGTGCTGGCCTTGGCCGGATCGACCGGCCTGAAGGGCTGCCCGCGCCTCGAGGCGTTTCTCGCCGCCTGTCGCGCGAGAAGCGCCTATGCTCGCACGGTTTCCAGCATCGGCGAATTCCGCCTGGCTGGCGATTAAGCCTCAGCGCTTAGGCTCGTTCTGGCCGTCGGCCCGGGAGGCGGGGCCGAGGGGGCCGAGCCACAGCCACACCTGCAATACCACCAGCGCCGGCAGCAACCAGAGGGGCGCGCCGGTGGTGACGACCAGCACGTGATGGATGACGAAGCCGAGCACGCCGGCGACCAGGCCCACGGTCGGGAACAGCAGCGGACGCTGGTGACCCGGGCGGCGCGAAAGGCGGTAGAGTGTCCCGACGAAGATGCCGAAAATGGCAGTCATGGCCAGGGGAAGTAGCAGATCTTGCATCGTCTCGGTTGACTCCGAATCGGGTTCTCTCTGTTTTCGCTAGCCTAGAGCCCTTCGTATGGCGATGGCTTTACGACCTTCGTGGCAAGCAACTCTCTTGACCGCCCCCTCCTTTCCGCCGTAGGCGGCAGCGTCATAAAAACGCTGAGGGAGGGGAGGATGTCAAAGCCGATCGCCGACCCGCGCCAGCAGGTAGGCCCAGCCGCGGCCCAGCCACTCGTGCAATGCCTGTGTGCTTTGCTGAAGGTGATAGGCGCGGGGTATCCAGCCGTGAAGGCCCGGCGGTGGGGCGCTGGCGAACTCGGTCGGCGCCGGTATCACGCCAAGGCCGGCCCGTTCGAACTCGGCTGTGGCCCGGGGCAAGTGCCAGGCCTGTGAGACGAGAGCGACTCGTTCCACTCCGGCGCCACCCAGCATGCTGGCACTGAAGCGGGCATTCTCCGCGGTGTTGCGGCTCTCGCCCTCGAGCCAGCGCACCGGCACGTCGAACGTCTCGCGCAGCGCCGCAGCCATCAGGCTAGCTTCGGCGCTATGCTCGTCGTGACTCCGCCCGCCACTGACCAGGATGGGCAGGCCGCTGTGTCGATGCAGATGGGCTCCATAGGCGAGTCGGCGCCAGGTGGCGTTACTGGGGGCGTCGCCCCAGCCGAACTCTGGTGCCGTGAAGTCCCGCCCGCCCCCCAGGACGACGATGGCCTGGGCATCACCCAGGGCGCCCGGTCCCGGCAACGCTGCGGGTTCCAGTCCCTGGCGAAGGGCATGGCTGGTCCAGGGAGTGGCCAGCAGCAGCAGGCTGACCAATCCTAAGGTGACGAGCAGGCCCCCTGCCAGGCGCTTGGCACCCAGGGCCAGGCCGGCAAGGATCAGTAGAGCGTTGATCACCGGCGGCAGCAGCAGGTATTTGAGTGTTTCCATCAACGACTCCCCCCTGAGTTGTCATCGAGCAGGTCCAGGCGCCGTGTTGGCCAGTGGACCACCGCGGTGTGGCGATGCATGCGCTCGGCGAGACGTGGATGGCGATGCTGGATGACCCGGGTCGCAAAGTCGGCCAGGAAACGGGACTTGAGCTCGGCCCGGGCACGATCGACGCCCACTGCCTGGAAGGGCGTGGAGGCGAGAAGCATGAATCCGTCATCGGCAATGCGGCCGCTGGCCATGTTGGCATCGATGATGTCCGCAGCGGTGCCGATGGGTTCGGCCAGGTCGGGGCCATAGGGGCCGACGATCAGGGCGGTGTTGGGGAGGTGCAGAAAGTCGAAGCCGCGCCCGACACAGATCACCCATTCACGGTGCTCGATGTCGAGGTCCCGGGCTACATTGCGCAGGCTCGCCGCATGGGCCAGGTTGCCCGCCAGCAGTGGCACCAGGTCGCGGCGGATATCGGCCGGCATGTCCGGGCAGAGGGCGGTGACCCGAGCGTCCAGGCTGTCGGCGTCGGAGGCGTTCAACGCGTCGATGTCCAGGGTCGCCTCGCCCGTGCCGTGCAGGATCAGGGCGTCACTGTCTGTCTCGAAGCCGCATACCAGCGGATAGACGTGCTGGTGATCGTCTCCGAAGAGTTGCTCGGCCTGGGCGCGGATCTGACGGGCATGGGCCAGCGCGGCGCCGGCGTCGCAGCCGAAGCCGGCGCAGCCTCGTCTCCGCTCGCCGCGGGAGAAATGGTAGGTGATCATCAGCAGCGCCCCGTGGCCGGCGCGGATGCCCTCAGCCACCG
>CAYWBG010000066.1:0-12196 GCA_964456005.1 uncultured Halomonas sp. | reverse complement strand
AGGTGAGCCCATGACCGGAGCCATCTGGAACCTGCTGCTGGCGCTGGCCTGGGTCATTCTCAGCGGCGACTTCACCGGCCTCAACCTGGTGGTGGGCCTGGTATTCGGCTACTTCACCCTAGTGCTGATCCAGCCTCAGGTGGAGGGCCTTCAGGGTTACCCGGCGCGAATCCCGAGGATCCTGCGCTTCATCGGCTTCTTCATCAAGGAACTGCTGATGGCCAACCTCAAGGTGGCCTTCGATATCCTGACGCCGCCCTGGCACATGAAGCCAGGGGTAATCGCTATGCCGCTGGAGGCGCGCACCGAACTGGAGATCACCATTGTGGCCAACCTGATCTCCCTGACCCCCGGCACCCTGAGCCTGGACGTTTCCGACGACCGCAAGGTGCTCTACATTCACGCCATGTTCCTCGACAACGAGGAGGAACTGCGCCACAACCTCAAGGAAATGGAACACCGTGCCCTGGAACTGTTTCGCTGAGCCTTGCCGCGAGGTGCCGACATGGAGATCGTGATCCTGATCAGCCAGGTGATCATGAGCCTGGCGCTGGTCCTGTGCTTCGTGCGCGTGGTGCGAGGGCCGAGCCTGCCCGACCGGGTAGTGGCTCTCGAGCTCTTTGCCAGCATCGTGGTGGGCCTGGTGGGTGTCTACGCCATCAAGTCCGATGTCTCGAGTTTCATTGATGCCGCCATCGTCATCGCCCTGATGGGCTTTCTGGCGGCCATCGGTTTCGCTCGCTTCCTGGAACGGGGAGGGCCGCGCGATGATTGAATTCATCAAGGGTACCTTCATCATCGGCGGTGCCCTGCTGATGCTCCTGGCATCGCTAGGCATCCTGCGCCTGCCCGACCTGCTCACTCGCATGCACGCGACCACTAAGGCGGCGGCGCTCGGGGTGATTCTTATCATGCTGGCAGTGGCGCTGCACTTCGTTGCGGTGGGCGTCACGGCGCGCGCCTTCGCCATCATTATCTTCATCCTGATGACCGCTCCGGTGGCCGCCCATGTCATCGGCCGGGCCGGCTACTTCGTGGGATCCAAGCTGTGGACCGGCACGGTCAAGGACGAGCTGCGCCCCAACTATGATCCGCTCACCCACGAGCTCAAGAGCGGCATGGAGACCGAAGCTAACGCCCGCCGCGAACCCAAGGAGAATGACGCGCCCTGATACCTCCGTTGCGTCGAGAGCAAGAGGCCACCTGCGGGTGGCCTCTTGCGTATCTGACGATCGACGGTGGAATACGACAGGACTTTATCTTATACATTTATTGTACGATAATTGACTCCTGTCCACATTTAGTCGAGATGACCGCCATGCATCGCAAGCCTCATCTGCCCAGCAAGTGCTGCGGTTTCTGTCGACGCCCCTTCACCTGGCGGCGCAAGTGGGCGCGCTGCTGGGAAGAAGTGCGCTACTGCAGTGAGCGCTGCAGGCGAGGCGCACGTCGCCACGCCGGGGGTGTCGCGTGAGTCTGTCGATCGTCTGGCTGCGTCACGACCTGCGCCTGGCCGATAACCCTCTACTGCAGTTCGCCAGCCCTCCCGAACAGCTGCTCTGCGTCTACGTCCTGGATCGCGCCTGGCTGTCTCCCCAGCCTGGCCTGGAGGTGACGCCCGTTGGACCCGCGCGACTGCGCTTCCTGTGGGAAAGCCTCATCGCCCTGCGGGGCGAACTGCTCAAGCGAGGCAGCGACCTGCTGGTGCGGGTCGGGAATCCGGTGGCGGTGGTGGCCGAACTGGCCGAATGCTATGGGGCGACTCAGGTGCATGTGCGCAGAGATGCCGGCTGGGACGAGTCGCAGCAGGTGGCTCAGTTGGCCGAACAGCTGGGAGAGGGTGTCGAACTCCTCCAGCAGGACGGGGGGTTACTGCTCGACGAAGCCACGCTTCCGGTCGCGCTGTCCGGGCTGCCGAGCAGCTTCTCTGCGTTTCGCCGCAAGGTGGAGCGTCACTGGTCGGTGCCTCCGGCCACCCCGGCGCCGGTGACTCTGCCCCCCTGGCCGGATGCGGCGCCCCGTGGGTTCCCGCCCCTGCAGAACGTCTGCTGCGAGGCGTCCAATTGGCTTCCCGATGAGCGTGGCGGCTTTTGCTTCGCCGGCGGCGAGGCGGAGGGACAAGCCCGGCTCGATCATTACCTCCACGAGAGCGGTGGCGTGGCGCGCTACAAGCAGACGCGCAACGGCCTGCTCGGGGCAGACTTCTCCACGCGGCTCTCGCCCTGGCTGGCCCACGGCTGCCTGTCGGCGCGTCAGGTTCATGACGGGGTGCGTGCCTGGGAGTCCCGCTACGGTGCCAATGAGTCGAGCTACTGGGTCATCTTCGAACTGCTGTGGCGAGACTACTTTCACTGGGCGGCGCGCCAGGAAGGGCGGGCACTGTTCGGGCGCCGCGAGCTTCCGATGACCAATCCTGCCTTTGAGGCCTGGCGTGAAGGCCGCACCGGGGTGCCCTTTATCGATGCCGCGATGCGTGAGCTTGCGGCCACCGGCTGGCTCTCCAACCGCGCCCGGCAGAACGTGGCGAGCTTCCTGGTCAAGGACCTCGGCGTCGACTGGCAGCTGGGGGCGGCCTGGTTCGAGCATGCCCTGATCGATTTTGATATGGCCAGCAACTGGGGCAACTGGCGCTATTTGGCCGGCGTCGGCCGCGATACCCGGGATCGCTGGTTTCATGTGCTCAAGCAAGCCGACCACTACGACCCCGAGGGTAACTACGTGGCCCACTGGCAGCCCGAGCTTGCCGCATTGCCACCCGGGCGCGCCCGCCACCAGCCCTGGCGCGTGCAGCCCGAGCGCTTCGCCGCACCCTTGGTCGTCCCCGAGGCCTGGCGCGCCGCACTGCTGCCGACAGGTGACCCGAGTGGTTAGCTCGCCGGCCCAGGTGGTGTGGTTCAAGCGTGACCTGCGCACTCATGACCACCTGCCCCTTTCAGAGGCCTGTGCGGCGGGGCCAGTGCTGCCGATCTATGTGATCGAGCCGGGGCTGTGGCAAGAACCCGACACTGCCCAGCGGCACTGGGACTTTATCGCTGATGGCCTGGAGGACCTGGTCGATGACCTGGCGACTCTGGGCCTTCCCCTCTGTGTGCTGAAGGGGGAGATCACGGAGGTGCTCGCAAGCCTGTCGGCGGCGCTGGGGCCGATCGCGCTCCACTCTCATCAAGAAACCGGTAATGCCTGGAGCTTCGCCCGTGACCGCCAGGTGGCGAAGTGGTGTCGCGAGCACGGGGTCGCCTGGCAACAGGCGCGCCAACAAGGCGTGGTTCGCGGCCTGAGTCATCGCCGCGGCTGGGCAGCCCAATGGGAGGCCTTGATGCAGACGCCCGTGACATCTCCCTCGTCGGCCTCGCCTCCTGCCGGATGGGAAGCCTTGCCCTGTCTGCCGCGTTTGCGCTGGCGGCAGCAGACCCTGGGAGTCGGTCGGGAGACCTGCCCGGGTCGCCAGGACGGCGGACGCAGCGCCGGCCTGACGACCTGGCGGTCGTTTCTGGAGGGCCGTGGTGAGCGATTCCACCGGGATATCGCCAGTCCCGAGCGTGCCCGCAACGCCGGCTCGCGGTTGTCTCCCCACCTGGCCTGGGGCACCCTGTCGCTGCGCGAGGTGGTTCAGGGGCTGCGTCGAGTACGCGACGAGCGCCGCGGCGAGGCCGAGTGGGGCAGGGCACTCGCGGCCCTGGAGTCGCGGCTGCACTGGCACTGCCACTTTATCCAGAAGCTGGAGACCCGGCCTGACCTGGAGCACCGCACCCTGCACCCCGCACTTCAAGGGCTGCGGGTCCAGGCGCATCCCGAAAGACTGGCCGCCTGGTGCGAAGGTCGTACCGGCGTGCCTTTGGTGGATGCCAGCATGATCGCGCTGCGTGAAACCGGATGGCTCAATTTTCGCATGAGGGCAATGCTGATTTCCTTTGCCACCTTTGGACTGGGCCTGCCCTGGCGCGAGCCGGCGCTTCATCTGGCGCGTCTCTTTGTCGACTACGAGCCCGGCATCCACTATCCCCAGGTGCAGATGCAGGCGGGGGTGACCGGAACCAACGCGCTGCGCGTCTACAATCCTCTCAAGCAGGCCGCCGAACGCGACCCCCACGGGCGCTTCACGACGCGCTGGCTGCCCGCTCTTGCCAGGCTCCCCGACGCATGGCGACAGCGGCCCTGGGCGCTGCCGGCCGCGCAGCGCGCCGAGTTGGATTTCGTACCGGGGCGAGATTATCCGCTGCCGATACACGACTTCGAGGCTGAAGCGCGGCACTGGAAGCACGCCATTCATGAGGCGCGTCGAACCCCGGAGGCCCGTCGGGCCAGCAACGATCTGCTCGAGCGACTCTCCAGTCGGCGCGGCAGCCGCCGCCGGTCGGCGCCGCCTTGCTCCCCACAGATTTCGCTCTTTCTTGAGCCCGACCAGGAGACACCATGACTGCTGCTCGTCATCCTCGACTGCCGTGGGGCCTGGGTCTCGCCGGCTTGATTCCCTTCTTGGCGCTGGCGGCGGCAGCCTGGCTGGCACCGGTGGCCTGGCAGATGGTGGCCATCCCCGCTTTCCTCTATTACGCTGCGGTAATCCTTTCTTTCCTGGGCGGGGTACAGTGGGGTGTGGCAATGTCCTTGGCGCCGGCCGGTAGCAGCGCCTTTCGTGCTCGGCTGCTGATCAGCATGGTGCCTAGCCTGATCGCCTGGCCGGCGCTAATGCTGCATCCGGTGACTGGCGCCTGGGTGCTGATCGCCGGCTTCCTGCTGGTGCGCCTTCATGAATACGGGCGCGACAGTCGCGACCTACTGCCTGGCTGGTACCAGTCGCTGCGCAATCTGTTGACGGTGGTGGTCGTGGCCTGCCACCTCCTGTTGATCTGGCGGCTCACCGGAGCATGAGGTCGGACTGGTGGCGCAGGTAAAACTGCGCCATGATCGACCTGTTTATCGCCAAGGAGTGCAGCAGTCACCATGAAACGGATCCTTTACGGCTCACTGATGCTGGCGCTGCTCGCCGGCTGTCAGAGTGGACCCACTCGGGAAGCCAGCGCCGCAGACGAGCCACGCTCAGAAGCCGCCTCGACGTCCTCTGCCGGGGCGAACGAGGGGCGTGAGGCCGCCGAGCCGGCCCCGCCCGCCAACTTCAACGCCTGGCTTTCCCAGTTTCGCCGCGAAGCGCGGACGGAAGGGATTTCGGAGGCAACCCTGTCCCGGGCACTGGACGGTGTGCGCTATCGTCCGCGGGTGATCGAACTCGATCGCTCCCAGCCAGAATTCGTGCGCCCCATCTGGCAGTATCTGGATAGCGCCGTCTCTGCCCAGCGGGTCACCCAGGGGCGAGAGAAGCTGGCCGAGCATCGCGAAACGGCGCGGCGCATGGAGTCGCGTTACGGGGTGCCCGCCGAGGTGATCGTGGCCATCTGGGGGATTGAGAGTAACTACGGCGGTAACTTCGGGAACTTCTCGACCCTGGAAGCGCTGGCGACTCTGGCCTACGACGGCCGCCGCAGCGACTTCGCCCGCGGTGAGTTGCTTGCTGCGCTGCGCATCATCGACGCCGGCGATATTGCCCCGGATCGCATGATCGGCTCCTGGGCGGGGGCCATGGGCCATACCCAGTTCATCCCCTCGAGCTTCGAGGCCTATGCCGTAGACGGCGACGGTGATGGCCGGCGCGATATCTGGGGCAGCATTCCCGACGTCATGGCCTCCACCGCCAACTACCTGGACCGTGCGGGCTGGCAGCCCGGGCAGCCCTGGGGCGTGGAGGTGGAACTGGAGGAAGGCTTCGACTATGCCCAGGCGGAGCTCTCCAGCCGGCGCAGCACCCGGGAATGGAGCGCACAGGGGGTGCGCCCGATCGGCGATGCCACCCTGCCCGAGTTCGAGGCTGCCTCGGTGCTCGTTCCGGCGGGTGCCCGCGGGCCGGCCTTCCTGGTGGGGCCCAACTACCGGGCGATCCTGCGCTACAACAATGCCACCAGCTATGCTCTGGCCGTGGGCACCCTGGCCGACGAGATCGCCGGCCGCGACGGTGTCCTGGCCGGCTGGCCTCGGGGGGAGCAGCCGCTGAGTCGTGACCAGGTGCGCGAGATGCAGCGGGCCCTCAACGAACGCGGCTTCGAGGTAGGCGCCCCGGACGGGATCATGGGGCCCAACACGCGCCGAGGCCTGCGCGCCTATCAGCAGTCGACCGGTGCCGTGCCGGATGGTTTTCCCACTCGGCGGTTGCTGGAACGACTCACTCGCTGATCTCGCGAACCGATGGGAGGGAAGACGTGAGACCCTATGCACTATCCCTGGCGCTGCTGCTCGGCCTCGTGCTGGTCGCCCCCCAGGTGCTGGCGGACAAGGTCTTCGGCTGGGTGGAGCGAGCGACCATCGAACCCTGGGGCGTGGCGGTGAAGGCCAAGCTCGACAGTGGCGCGCTCACCTCGTCGTTGGATGCTCGCGAGATCGAGATCTTCGAGAAGGAGGATGAGGAGTGGGTGCGCTTTCGCCTGAAGCTGGAGGATAGCCAGAGCGGTGAAATCTTCTCCGAGACGCTGGAACTGCCGCTCTATCGAGATCTGAGGGTGCGCGGCGCGGGTGGTCGCGATGAACGGCCGGTGGTGCTGATGAAGGTCTGCATGGACAATACCGTCTATGAACAGCAGTTCAGCCTGCGCGACCGCGGAGAGATGCACTACCCGCTGCTGCTGGGCCGGCGTACCATCTCGCAACTGGGACTAGTGGACGTGCGCAAGACCTTCCTCAACGTGCCTGACTGTGGCGAGCAAGCCCCCTTCGAAGCCTATGAGCCGGACGGCCTCGAAGAGGGTCACGATGGTTGAGCCATCGGTCGCGTGGTCATGACAGCCGAGCCAGCAGGGCGGTGACCGCCGTCTCAACCCGCAGTATCCGCGGCCCCAGGTGAATCCCTTCACAGCCCGCCTCTAGCAGCTTCTCTACCTCCCAGGGAATGAAGCCGCCCTCCGGCCCCACTAGCAGCGCTGTTGGCTCGTCGATGCCCCTAGGGCAGGGCTGCGGCATGCCGGGGTGGGCTAGCAGGCCGCGTCGTTCCGCCAGCAGGCCGGGCAGGCGGTCCTCCACGAAGGGACGAAAGCCCTTCTCCAGGGTCACCGTCGGCAGCAGGGTGTCGCGGGCCTGCTCCAGGCCCAGCACTAGATGCTGGTGAATCTTTGCCGGGGTAAGCTCCGGTGATTGCCAATAGCTCTTTTCCACACGGCGGGTATGCAGCAGGGTGATCCCCTTAACGCCCAGGGCGGTGACATGCTCCAGGCTCCTGGCCAGCATGCGCGGTCTGGGCAGCGCCAGCACCAGGTGGATGGGCAGGGCCGGGGGGGGGAGCTGGTCGAGACCGTCCAGGGCGAAGGTGGCCTCGTGCGCGTCCAGAGAGAGCAGCTCCGCGCGGCCGATGCCGCCCCCAGCGACGCCCAGGGTGAGGCAGTCGCCGGGGCGAGCGCGATGCACCTCGCGCAGGTGAACCAGGCGGCGAGGGTCGCGCACTCGGGCCTGGCGGTCGTTCTCGATCTCCTCTGGAGCGAGCAGAATCAGGTTCATTGAAGCCTCGAGTTGGCGGGTATGCCTTGCATGGTGAGTGTCGCGGTGCACAATGGCCATACAGGGGGGCAGACGCCCCCTCGTCGACCGAGGAGCAGCGCCGTGCGCGTGATTCGCAAGTATGCCAACCGCAGACTCTATGATACCGAACAGAGCCGCTATGTGACCCTGGAGGATCTGCGTAAGCTGATCATCGATGAGGTGCCATTCCGCGTCGAAGACGCCAAGAGTGGAGAGGACCTCACCCGTACCATCCTGCTGTCGATCATCATCGAGCAGGAGCAGGCCGATGGCGAGTCGGAGGTATTTTCCAACGACCTGCTCGCCCAGTTCATTCGCGTCTATGACATGTCTCAGCCGCTGCCCCTGGCCCGCTACCTGGAGCAGGGGACCCGGCTGATGCTGGAGCAGCAGAAGCGCGTGAAGGATCAGTGGCAGCAGGCCATGCGCCACACCCCCATCGAACTGATGCGCGAGATGACCGAAGAGAACATGAAGTTCTGGCAGAAGACCATCAGCCAGGCCGGCCCCCAGGACGACGACGAGAAGGAGTGATTCGCTTGACCGGGGAAAGCGGGCGCCATCACTTTCTGACATAATGCCGCGATATTTTAGTGGCCTGGCGGTAAGTCGCCGTCGGGTCTCGGGGAAGACTTCTGTTTGCAGAACAAGGTGTAACGGATGAAGGTGTTGATCATCGGCGGCGGCGGCCGCGAACACTCCCTGGCCTGGAAGGTCGCTCAGTCCCCTCGGGTGGCTCGGGTGTTCGTGGCCCCCGGCAATGCCGGCACCGCTCGGGAAGCGGGGCTTTCCAACATCGATATCGGGGTGGAAGACCTCGATGGCCTGGTGGCCTTCGCCCGGGACGAGGGCGTCGACCTGACCATCGTCGGCCCCGAAGCGCCCCTGGTGGCCGGGGTGGTGGACCGCTTCCGTGAGGCGGGGCTGGCCATCTTCGGTCCCACCGCGGGCGCCGCGCAGCTGGAGGGCTCCAAGTCCTTCACCAAGGATTTCCTGGCCCGCCATGCCATTCCCACGGCCGACTACCGCACCTTCACCGAGGTGTCCCCCGCGCTCGACTATCTCGCCGAGAAGGGCGCGCCCATCGTGATCAAGGCCGACGGCCTGGCCGCCGGCAAGGGCGTCATCGTCGCCATGACCCTGTCCGAGGCCGAGGCGGCGGTACGCGATATGCTCGAGGCCAACGCCTTCGGCGACGCCGGGGCGCGGGTGGTGATCGAGGAGTTCCTCGACGGCGAGGAGGCTAGCTTCATCGTTATGGTGGATGGCGAGACCGTACTGCCCATGGCCACCAGCCAGGACCACAAGCGGGTAGGCGAAGGCGACACCGGCCCCAACACCGGCGGCATGGGCGCCTACTCCCCGGCGCCGGTGGTCACCGATGCGGTGCATCGGCGCATCATGGAGCGGGTGATCCTGCCAACGGTGCGCGGCATGGCCGAGGAGGGCTACCCTTACACCGGTTTCCTCTATGCGGGGCTGATGATCGATGCCGCGGGCGACCCCAGGGTGATCGAGTACAACTGCCGCTTCGGTGACCCGGAGACCCAGCCGATCATGCTGCGCCTCATGTCGGACCTCGCCGAGCTGTGCCTCGCCGGGGCCACCGGGGCACTTGCCGACAAGACCTGCGACTGGGATCCGCGTGCTGCGGTCGGCGTAGTGCTGGCCGCTGGCGGCTATCCCGGTAGCTATCGCAAGCATGATCCCATCGCCGGCATCGAGGCCGCGGAGGCCACCGGCTGCAAGGTGTTCCATGCCGGCACCGCTGATCGAGGCGGCCAGCTGGTCACCGCCGGGGGACGCGTGCTCTGCGTCACCGCTCTGGGCGACGGTGTCTCGGCAGCGGCCGAACAGGCCTATCGTGGGGTCGATGCGATCCACTGGGAGGGCGTGCTCTGCCGGCGCGACATCGCCTATCGGGCTATCGCCCGGGAGCATGATTAAGGAGTCAAGCATGGAACGTGTCAGGCTGGAGTTTCCCGAGGCGGACATCGTGCACCGCCACCCCTTGTCGGTCCGCGTCACCGACATGAACTACGGCCGACACTTGGGCCATGACACCCTGGTGTCGCTGCTTCACGAGGCGCGCATCCAGGCCTTCGGTGCCCTGGGGCTCACCGAGTGGGACCTAGGCGGCTACCCCAGCGTGGTGGCGGACCTTGCCGTCCAGTACCAGTCCGAGGCGCGTTGGCCGGATGCCCTGGTGGTCGAGACGGCCATTCCCGTACCGAAGGGCAAGGCGATCACCGTCTATCACCGCGTGCGGCATGCCGAGGGTGGCCGCCCGGTGGCGACCGCACGTCTCAATGTGATGCTCGTCGACCCTGACGCCGGGCGTTCGGTGGTGGTCCCCGAGGCCGTGAGAGACACCATTGCCCGAGCGGGTGGCGCCTGATGTCCCGGGAGTATCCGGTCATCGCCGTGACCGGCTCCTCGGGTGCCGGGACCACCACCGTCAAGCGCACCTTCGAGCGCATGTTCGCCCGGGAGGACGTCCACGCCGCCTTGGTGGACGGCGATGCCTTCCACCGCTACACCCGGGAGGAGCTCAGGCGGATCTTCCGCGAGGAGCCCGAGCGCAAGGACGAACTCTCCCACTTCGCCGTGGAGGCCAACCTGCTCGACGAGCTCGAGGCGCTCTTCCTGGAGTATGGCGAGCAGGGCAGCGGCACCTACCGCCACTACATTCATGCCGAAGACAAGCAGATGATCGAGGCGGGCCATCGGGTTGGCACCTTCACCGAATGGCAGCCGCTGCCCTGTGGCACCGACCTGCTCTTCTACGAGGGGCTGCACGGCGGCCTGGTCACCGCCGAGCATGATATCGCCCGGCACGTGGACCTGCTGGTGGGGGTGGCGCCGACCTTGAACCTGGAGTGGATCCAGAAGATCGATCGCGACATCAAGCTGCGCGGCCACTCCCAGGAGGCGGTGATCGACACCATCCTCGGGCGCATGGATGACT
Organism: uncultured Halomonas sp.; assembly: GCA_964456005.1. GTDB lineage: Bacteria > Pseudomonadota > Gammaproteobacteria > Pseudomonadales > Halomonadaceae > Halomonas. Next base: position 1,674 of record CAYWBG010000066.1, on the reverse strand, counting down.
ATGTGCGCTACATCCAGCCGCAGTTCTCGCGCACCCATATCAACTTCCAGCGGGTGCCCACGGTGGATACTTCCAACCCCTTCGAGGTGCAGGACATTCCCACCGATGCGGAGTCCTTCGTGGTGATTCGATTCCGCGACCCGGCCACGGTGGACTTTCCCTATCTGCTGGCAATGATCCAGGATGCCTTCATGAGCCGACCCCACACCCTGGTGGTGCCGGGGTCACGTTTGTCGCTGGCCATGGAGCTGATTCTGGCGCCGCTGGTGCGCCATCTGCTGGCCCAGCGACGTTTCCGCTGAGTCCGACCACCGACCCGAGGAGGCCCGTCATGGAGTGCCTGTTCTGCAAGATCATCGATCGCGAGATTCCCGGCGACATCGTCTACGAAGATGACGAGGTGCTCGCTTTCAACGACATCAATCCCCAGGCTCCTTCGCACATCCTGATCATCCCCAAGCAGCATATCGCCACCCTCAACGACCTCGAGGAGGGGGACTTGGCGCTGGTCGGCCGCCTGCAGTACACCGCTGCCCGGCTGGCGAAGGAGCGTGGCTTCGCCGAGGAGGGCTACCGCGTGGTGATGAACTGCAATGATCAGGGCGGCCAGACGGTCTATCATATTCACATGCACCTGATGGGCGGTCGACGCTTCACTTGGCCGGCTGGCTAGCCGGCGCCCTGCGGTCAACCGCGCGAATTCAAGCGCTCGACGCATCGGGTGCAGCCCCTCCGACGCCACCGCCCGGTGGCGTCGTCGTGACGGGCCGTACTTCTGATGGAAAGGGGCCTCGGCTACAATGGGTTATCCATTCCGGACCCGAGTCGCGACGAGGCCGCCATGAATCGCCATCTATCCCGTACCGACACCCTGCTTCACCAGTTCGATACCGTGCTGCGCACGCTGGTGCCGCATGCCGCCCAGGCGTCGCGGCCGTCACCGGCCAGCGCGGAGGTCCTCGACGAGCCAATGACGGAGGAGGAGCGTCGCCATGCGGCCGGGCTGATGCGCATCAATCACACCGGCGAGGTGTGTGCACAGGCGCTCTACCAGGGGCAGGGGCTGACCGCGAAGCTGCCCGAGGTGCGCGGCCAGATGGAGGCATCGGCTCAGGAGGAGATCGACCATCTGGCCTGGTGCGACGAGCGCCTCGAGGAGTTGCATGATCGGACGAGCCTGCTCAACCCGCTGTTCTATGCCGCCTCCTTCGGTATCGGCGCCGTGGCCGGCGCCGTGGGAGACAACGTCAGCCTGGGCTTCGTGGCCGCCACCGAGGAGCAGGTGGGTCGTCATCTGGAGGATCATCTGGTCAGGCTGCCCGCCGGCGACCAGCGCTCACGGGCGGTGCTGCGCCAGATGGCCATCGACGAGGCTCACCACGCTCAGCTGGCGCTGGAGGCCGGCGGTGCACGCTTCCCCAGCCCGGTCAAGTTCGGCATGTCGCTGATGTCCAAGGTGATGACCAAGAGTGTCTACCGTCTATAGCGCCTAGCTCCAAGCGCCTAGCGCCCAGCCGCTCATCACCGGGCGGCCTGCGTTGCAGTAATGAAAGAGCTCCTCATGGGACCGGCGCTCTTTGTTGGTACCAGTAGCTTGATACCAGTAGCGGCGCAGTCATCATCCTGCTCGGCGCTCGGCGCTCGGCGCTCGGCGCTCGGCGCTCGGCGCTCGGC